>NZ_CP053557.1:0-282500 GCF_014524545.1 Exiguobacterium sp. Helios | reverse complement strand
GTTTTTTTGCCTCATCGTTCAGTTTTCAAAGTCCGATATGAAAAATAATGGTCGGGAAGACAGGATTCGAACCTGCGACCCCTTGGTCCCAAACCAAGTGCTCTACCAAGCTGAGCTACTTCCCGAAAAGTGCACCCTGAGAGATTCGAACTCCCGACCCCTTGATTCGTAGTCAAGTACTCTATCCAGCTGAGCTAAGGGTGCATAATAAGTGCGGTCGAGAGGACTTGAACCTCCACAGTGTTGCCACCACTAGGCCCTCAACCTAGCGCGTCTACCATTCCGCCACGACCGCAAATTATGCTATTTGATGTTTCTTATATGAAAAAATTGGAGCGGAAGACGGGATTCGAACCCGCGACCCCGACCTTGGCAAGGTCGTATTCTACCACTGAACTACTTCCGCATAAATATAAATGGTACGGGTGAAGGGACTTGAACCCCCACGTCAAAGACACTAGATCCTAAATCTAGCGCGTCTACCAATTCCGCCACACCCGCATAAAAAAATGGTGTGTCATGCAGGATTCGAACCTGCGACCCTCTGATTAAAAGTCAGATGCTCTACCAACTGAGCTAATGACACAAATAGTATGAAGTTAAAAATAAAATGGGGCGACTGATGGGAATTGAACCCACGAATGCCGGAATCACAATCCGGTGCGTTAACCACTTCGCCACAACCGCCATATTAAGATGGTGCCGGCAACAGGAGTCGAACCCGCGACCTACTGATTACAAGTCAGTTGCTCTACCAGCTGAGCTACACCGGCAGGTGTAATGGTGGCTTTGGACGGAATCGAACCGCCGACACGAGGATTTTCAGTCCTCTGCTCTACCGACTGAGCTACAAAGCCATACTAAAAAGTTTCGGTAAATAAAAATGGCGGTCCTGACGGGATTCGAACCCGCGATCTCCTGCGTGACAGGCAGGCATGTTAACCGCTACACCACAGGACCGTGGTAACTTGACGACTTCTATAATACTATATCAATCAGTCAAAATTGTCAAATACTTTATTAAAAAAGTATGCCTGGCAACGTCCTATCCTCACAGGGGGAAGCCCCCAACTACTTTCGGCGTTCAAGTGCTTAACTTCCGTGTTCGGCATGGGAACGGGTGTGACCACTTGGCTATCGTCACCAGACGACGGGCTCGCGCCCTCAAAACTGAAGTCATCAACAAGATCATCTGCTAGAACAAGGCCTCGACCGATTAGTATCACTCAGCTCCGCATGTCGCCATGCTTCCACCCGTGACCTATCTACCTCATCGTCTCTGAGGGGTCTTTCTTGATTACTCAAAGGGAAATCTCATCTTGGAGGGGGCTTCATGCTTAGATGCTTTCAGCATTTATCCCGTCCGCACGTAGCTACCCAGCGATGCTCCTGGCGGAACAACTGGTACACCAGCGGTGCGTCCATCCCGGTCCTCTCGTACTAAGGACAGCTCTCCTCAAATTTCCTGCGCCCACGACGGATAGGGACCGAACTGTCTCACGACGTTCTGAACCCAGCTCGCGTACCGCTTTAATGGGCGAACAGCCCAACCCTTGGGACCTACTCCAGCCCCAGGATGCGATGAGCCGACATCGAGGTGCCAAACCTCCCCGTCGATGTGGACTCTTGGGGGAGATCAGCCTGTTATCCCCAGGGTAGCTTTTATCCGTTGAGCGATGGCCCTTCCATGCGGAACCACCGGATCACTAAGCCCGACTTTCGTCCCTGCTCGACTTGTAGGTCTCGCAGTCAAGCTCCCTTCTGCCTTTGCGCTCTACGAATGATTTCCAACCATTCTGAGGGAACCTTTGGGCGCCTCCGTTACTGTTTAGGAGGCGACCGCCCCAGTCAAACTACCCGCCTGACACGGTCCTCCAGCCGGATGACGGCTGCGAGTTAGAGACTCTATGCATGAAGGGCGGTATCCCAAGGGTGACTCCTCCGAAGCTGGCGCTCCGGTCTCGACGTCTCCCGCCTATCCTGTACATCATGCACAAAGCCTCAATATCAGGCTGTAGTAAAGCTCCATGGGGTCTTTCCGTCCTGTCGCGGGTAACCTGCATCTTCACAGGTACTATGATTTCACCGGGTCTCTCGTTGAGACAGTGCCCAAATCGTTACGCCTTTCGTGCGGGTCGGAACTTACCCGACAAGGAATTTCGCTACCTTAGGACCGTTATAGTTACGGCCGCCGTTTACTGGGGCTTCGGTTCAAAGCTTCGCTTGCGCTAACCCATCCCCTTAACCTTCCAGCACCGGGCAGGCGTCAGCCCCTATACGTCATCTTGCGATTTAGCAGAGACCTGTGTTTTTGCTAAACAGTCGTTTGGGCCTATTCACTGCGGCTCTACTCATGTAGAGCGTCCCTTCTCCCGAAGTTACGGGACCATTTTGCCGAGTTCCTTAACGAGAGTTATCCCGCGCGTCTTAGAATTCTCATCCCGCCTACCTGTGTCGGTTTACGGTACTGGCACCTTCCACCTCACTAGAGGCTTTTCTTGGCAGTGTGAAATCGTGACCTTCGTCCCTACGGGACTCCGCATCGTTCCTCGACTTTGGTGCCTGACGGATTTGCCAATCAGACGGTCTCGAAACTTACACATGCACTTCCATCCGCATGCGTCACTATCCTCCTGCGTCCCCCCATTGTTCAAACGGTGGATCGGTGGTACAGGAATATCAACCTGTTATCCATCGCCTACGCCTTTCGGCCTCGGCTTAGGTCCAGACTAACCCTGAGCGGACGAGCCTTCCTCAGGAAACCTTGGGCTTTCGACGGAGGGGATTCTCACCCCTCTTTTCGCTACTCACACCGGCATTCTCACTTCCAAACGCTCCACTGCTCCTTACGGTACAGCTTCACAGCGGTTTGGAACGCTCCCCTACCATTCCTTACGGAATCCGCAGCTTCGGTGGTATGTTTAGCCCCGTTACATTTTCGGCGCGGCGCCACTCGACTAGTGAGCTATTACGCACTCTTTGAATGGTGGCTGCTTCTAAGCCAACATCCTAGCTGTCTAGGCAGCGCCACATCCTTTTCCACTTAACATACACTTTGGGACCTTAGCTGGCGGTCTGGGCTGTTTCCCTCTTGACTACGGATCTTATCACTCGCAGTCTGACTCCCGAGTATAAGTTGCCGGCATTCGGAGTTTAACTGAATTCGGTAACCCTGTGGGGGCCCCTAGTCCAATCAGTGCTCTACCTCCGGAACTCTCAACCTCGAGGCTAGCCCTAAAGCTATTTCGGGGAGAACCAGCTATCTCCAGGTTCGATTGGCATTTCACCGCTACCCACACCTCATCCCCGCACTTTTCAACGTGCGTGGGTTCGGACCTCCAGTCAGTGTTACCTGACCTTCATCCTGGACATGGGTAGATCACCTGGTTTCGGGTCTACGACAACGCACTATGGCGCCCTATTCAGACTCGCTTTCGCTACGGCTCCGCCTCATCAGCTTAACCTCGCGCGCTATCGTAACTCGCCGGTTCATTCTACAAAAGGCACGCCATCACCCATTAACGGGCTCTGACTACTTGTAGGCATACGGTTTCAGGATCTATTTCACTCCCCTTCCGGGGTGCTTTTCACCTTTCCCTCACGGTACTGGTTCACTATCGGTCACTAGGGAGTATTTAGCCTTGGGAGATGGTCCTCCCGGATTCCGACGGGGTTTCACGTGTCCCGCCGTACTCAGGATCCACTCTGGAGGGAAAACAGTTTCAGCTACAGGGCTGTCACCTTCTTCGGCCGACCTTTCCAGGTCGTTCACCTACTGTCTTCCTTTTTGACTCCGTATAGAGTGTCCTACAACCCCGGAGAGCATGCTCTCCGGTTTGGGCTGTTCCCGTTTCGCTCGCCGCTACTCAGGGAATCGCATTTGCTTTCTCTTCCTCCGGGTACTTAGATGTTTCAGTTCCCCGGGTCTGCCTCACGCTACACTATGTATTCATGTAACATGTCCCATCCCATTACGGATGGTGGGTTCCCCCATTCGGAAATCCTCGGATCAAAGCATACTTACTGCTCCCCGAAGCATATCGCTGTTCGTCGCGTCCTTCATCGGCTCCTAGTGCCAAGGCATCCACCGTACGCCCTTCATACCTTGATCTAGCATTTTGGTATTCTAAGAACACACGTCTAATGACATGGTTATAAAAATTTGATGTCTTGTTGATGTCTTCAGTTTTCAAGGTGCGAGTGTCTCTTGCGAGACTGAGAGACGAGCTCTCAAAACTGAACGATGGGCATGTCCCGTAAGGGACGTTTTCCTTAGAAAGGAGGTGATCCAGCCGCACCTTCCGATACGGCTACCTTGTTACGACTTCACCCCAATCATCTACCCCACCTTCGACGGCTGGCTCCTTGCGGTTACCTCACCGGCTTCGGGTGTTGCAAACTCTCGTGGTGTGACGGGCGGTGTGTACAAGACCCGGGAACGTATTCACCGCAGTATGCTGACCTGCGATTACTAGCGATTCCGACTTCATGCAGGCGAGTTGCAGCCTGCAATCCGAACTGGGAACGGCTTTCTGGGATTGGCTCCACCTCGCGGTCTCGCTGCCCTTTGTACCGTCCATTGTAGCACGTGTGTAGCCCAACTCATAAGGGGCATGATGATTTGACGTCATCCCCACCTTCCTCCGGTTTGTCACCGGCAGTCTCCCTAGAGTGCCCAACTGAATGCTGGCAACTAAGGATAGGGGTTGCGCTCGTTGCGGGACTTAACCCAACATCTCACGACACGAGCTGACGACAACCATGCACCACCTGTCACCCTTGTCCCCGAAGGGAAAACTTGATCTCTCAAGCGGTCAAGGGGATGTCAAGAGTTGGTAAGGTTCTTCGCGTTGCTTCGAATTAAACCACATGCTCCACCGCTTGTGCGGGTCCCCGTCAATTCCTTTGAGTTTCAGCCTTGCGGCCGTACTCCCCAGGCGGAGTGCTTAATGCGTTAGCTTCAGCACTGAGGGGCGGAAACCCCCCAACACCTAGCACTCATCGTTTACGGCGTGGACTACCAGGGTATCTAATCCTGTTTGCTCCCCACGCTTTCGCGCCTCAGCGTCAGTTACAGACCAAAGAGTCGCCTTCGCCACTGGTGTTCCTCCACATCTCTACGCATTTCACCGCTACACATGGAATTCCACTCTTCTCTTCTGTACTCAAGCCTTCCAGTTTCCAATGACCCTCCCCGGTTGAGCCGGGGGCTTTCACATCAGACTTAAAAGGCCGCCTGCGCGCGCTTTACGCCCAATAATTCCGGACAACGCTTGCCACCTACGTATTACCGCGGCTGCTGGCACGTAGTTAGCCGTGGCTTTCTCGCAAGGTACCGTCAAGGTACGAGCATTACCTCTCGTACTTGTTCTTCCCTTACAACAGAGTTTTACGATCCGAAAACCTTCATCACTCACGCGGCGTTGCTCCATCAGACTTTCGTCCATTGTGGAAGATTCCCTACTGCTGCCTCCCGTAGGAGTCTGGGCCGTGTCTCAGTCCCAGTGTGGCCGATCACCCTCTCAGGTCGGCTATGCATCGTCGCCTTGGTGGGCCATTACCCCACCAACTAGCTAATGCACCGCAAGGCCATCCCAAGGTGACGCCGGAGCGCCTTTCATCATCAGACCATGCGGTCTGAAGAACTATTCGGTATTAGCTCCGATTTCTCGGAGTTATCCCAATCCTTGGGGCAGGTTCCTTACGTGTTACTCACCCGTCCGCCGCTCATTCCCTTCACTTCCCTCCGAAGAGTTCCGTGAGCTTCCTGCGCTCGACTTGCATGTATTAGGCACGCCGCCAGCGTTCGTCCTGAGCCAGGATCAAACTCTCCATAAAGTGTTTGACTTGCTCGTTGTGTGACCGAAGTCACGTTGACGAAGCTTGCGCTTCATTCATTGTTTGTATCCGAAGATACGTTTTTTTGCCTCATCGTTCAGTTTTCAAAGTTCGTCCGCGCCTGTTTTGGCGACTCAATTAGAATACCAAGTCTGAAACAATAAGTCAACAACTTTTTGAAAGAAGTTTTTTCTTGTTTCCGGCAGTGCGCTCATCCTCTTAAGGACAAGAATTAATATACCACGATAATTACAACCTGACAACTCTTTTATTAAATTAATTTTAAAAAGAAGATAAAAGAAGGCTACCTCCCCATTACTAGGCGGTAGCCTTCCTCTTTTTTCATTATAAGCGAACAGTCGGTAGCGAGACACGTCGTTTCTTCGCTTCTCTAATATAGAAGTAATAAACGGATTCAGCCAGCTTCATTTGAGCTTCGAGATCACCGTAGTCATCGTAACTGATTTCAAGCAAACGGCGTTTCATCAAGTAGTTTTCTTGTGCCTGCGCCAGTTCCCGAAGAAAACGTTCATCATATTCGCTCCGGATTTTTTTCCGAAACCAATTCATAACTCGCGTCTTCCCTCCATGGCACGGGATAACGTTACTTCATCCGCGTACTCTAAATCACCACCGACCGGAAGACCATGGGCAATCCGGGTAACACGAATACCCGTCGGTTTCAGCAGTCGGGAAAGATACATGGCTGTCGCTTCCCCTTCAATGTTCGGATTCGTTGCCAAAATGATTTCTGTAATGGCTTCATCCGCCTGCAAGCGCGTCAATAAGCTCGATACATTGATATCTTCAGGACCGATTCCTTCCATTGGACTGATTGCCCCGTGTAAGACATGGTACAACCCTTGATAGTCCCGCATCTTTTCCATCGCGATGACATCCCGTGAATCTTGAACGACACAAACGATTGTCCGGTTACGGTGTTTATCAGAACAGACGTAACATGGATCTTTATCTGTGATATTCCCACAGATGCTGCAGTACGAAATATCACGCTTTGCGCTTACAAGGGCCTTTCCGAACATCAGCACATCGTCTTCTTCCATATCAAGGACATGGAACGCAAGACGGACAGCCGTTTTCGGACCGATTCCTGGTAACTTCGTAAAACTTTCGATTAAGCGGCTGATTGCTTCAGGATATTGCAATTCGTTTCCCCCTACAGTTTAAAACATTCCCGGCATGTTCATTCCTTGTGTAAATTTACCCATCTTACTCGAAACGAGTTCATCCACTTTTTTCAAAGCATCATTCGTAGCCGCTAGAACGAGATCTTGAATCATCTCAACATCGTCCGGATCAACGACTTCTTCTTTAATGATGACATCGATGATATTTTTATGACCATCTGCTACGACTGAGACCATTTCGCCACCGGCCGTTCCTGTCACCGTCAAGTCCTTTAACTCTTCTTGCGCTTTCGCCATATCTTTTTGCATCTTTTGCATTTGTTTCATCATATTGTTCATATTCCCCATACCACGCATAATTCTTCCTCCTCTAACTGAAATTAGTCTTCGAATTCTACGATATCACCAAATCGTCCGAGCGTCTCGGACAACAATCGATCTTCTTCCGATTCGACTGCCACTTCTTTCTCTTCTATATTACTACTATTTCGTTTCGCAACAAACTCTGCTTTTAGTTCTTTCCAGTCACTATCGAGAATCGCAAGAATTTGACGTTTGACGCCACAGACCTCAAACAACGCTTCTTCAATGACGAAACGCGTCCGTTCGTTGGTCATGACCTGTTCAAAGTGCCATCCTTTTCCGTTATCGAATTCAATCAGCAACGTATCCTCTGAGCACAAGACCGGTTTACTTTCGTGTACCAAAGAATAAATCGGACCATCTTGTTTCAGAATCAATTTCAAAATGGCATCCCAACGTTCTTGAATCTCAAGAAGCTGCGTCTTCTCTGCACGACTCAACATTTGCCGAATTCTTTCCTTCGCAATCCGTACTGTCGGTCGGGCTTGTTTTCGCTTAGCGGGCTGTTGGGCAGGGGCTCCTTCGGCAGCCGGGACTCCGGTCACTTTTAACTGATGCATCTGTTCCTTCAGTTCCCGTACCTCTTGTTGCAAACTTTGCATGATTTGTCCTGTCGTCCGTCCTTGTTCCGCGATCTGAATGAACGCAATCTCGACTAGAACACGGGGATGGTTCGTCAAACGCATCTGCTGCTGGCAGTCATGTAACTGTTCAATGACATGGAAACATGTTTCTGTCTCGATCGTCTCGACGAATGTCTTGAACGCTTCCGTCGGTCGAGCCCGTTCCAGTAAATCAACTGCTGTCGGAGACGTTTTGAGTAGCAATGTATCACGATAGAAAAACACCAAGTCTTCAACGAAACGCTTTAAGTCTTTTCCTGCACGTTGCATTTTTTCAAGCGTCTGCAACAACTGGTCGACTTGATGAGCTTGCAGGGCATTGGCGACCGCGAGCAATGCTTCATCCTCGACCGCACCCGTCACTTCTAATACGGCATCATCATTTAAGTCTCCATTTGAAAAGGCAACTGCTTGATCGAGCAGACTTAATGCATCCCGCATTCCGCCATCCGCAGCCCGGGCAATCAATCGTAACGCCGTTTCCGTGTAGCCGATCGTTTGATCCGACAAGATGTACTGCATCCGTTCCATTAATTGATCCACTTCATGACGTTTCACATCAAAACGTTGGCAACGTGAAATAATCGTCGCCGGAATTTTATGCGGTTCTGTCGTTGCCAGGATGAAAATCGCATGTGCCGGCGGTTCTTCCAATGTTTTTAATAACGCATTGAAGGCACCGGTCGATAACATATGGACTTCATCGATGATATATACTTTGTACGCTGCTTCCGATGGCGGATATTTGACCTTATCCCGGATTTCACGGATTTCATCAACACCGTTGTTGGACGCGGCATCGATTTCAAATACATCAGGACTTGATCCTTCTGTAATCGCCCGACATGTCGGACATTCGTTGCATGGTTCATTTACAGGCGCTTTTTCACAGTTGATTGCCTTCGCAATGATTTTTGCCAGACTTGTTTTCCCCGTCCCCCGTGGTCCAGAGAACAGATAGGCATGTGACATCCGTTCTTCCATCAAGGCGTTTTGAATCGTCCGGGTAATGTGGGCCTGTCCGACGACTTCATCAAAACGTTGCGGCCGGTACACCCGATATAATGCTTGATAGGCCAAGTTTGCGCCTCCTCTATTTATAATCCTCTTTCTATTCTACCTAAAAAAGTCTACAACCGGAACCGGCTGTAGACTTGTTATCTAAAATTAAACTGCCGCGCACCATATTCTGAAATAGGTTCAACATGCGTTACTCACGCAGCCTGCTCAGTCCAAGCACTCCTGCGGCACACAGAGAGCACCACTTAAGGCTGCTTCCTTCCGGACCTGACCTGGTTCATGGGTATCTGTTGCGCAGGACTCAAACGTCAACGCTACTTACGTAAGGCAGACCACACCAATCCTATCCCTCGATATGGAATTCAGTCTCGCTATAGCGGATTGCGAGTGACAGGGAACCGCTACATCCCCACCTAGCACGGCAAATGGTTTATCGTATTTTAGTGGCACTTGTTTCGAGTGCTTTTTCATTATACTGTTTCATCGGTCCCGTTGCAACCCATTGCCCGTTTCTGTTGTTTCTTTTTCGCCCGAAGCTCCCGGAAAAATGTAGTCAGCATCTCGCCACACTCCTGTTCAAGGACACCACCTGTCAATTGTGACACATGATTGAACCGGTCATCCTGAACCAGATTCATCAACGTTCCGCAACAGCCGCCTTTCGGATCGACCGCTCCGAAGATGACGTGTTCGATCCGCGACAGCATGATGGCTCCGGCACACATCGGACAAGGTTCGAGTGTCACATAGAGTTCGCATCCTTCGAGACGCCAGTTGGCGAGCTTCCTGCAGGCTTCTTCGATCGCTAACAGCTCTGCATGCGCCGTCGCCTGATGATTCGTTTCCCGGTGGTTATAACCGGTCGCGATCACCTCATCCCCTTTAACAATGACACAACCAATCGGGACTTCTCCGATGGCTTTTGCTTTTTTTGCTTCCTCAATGGCAAGGTGCATATAGTGTTCATGCCGTTCCATCATCACACTTCCTATCTTTACAAAAATTCTCTCCGGGAAACTTCGGCAGGTGCCCCTGCTTTGTGCTAAAATATGAATTGCACTTTGCTGAACGGAGGGTAATTGAATATGTTCATAACGGTTGAAGGACCCATTGGTGTTGGAAAAACTTCACTTGCTAACGCCATCAGTCACCATTTCTCATTTTCTATGTTACGCGAAATCGTCGAAGAAAATCCCTTTCTTGGAAAGTTCTATGAAGACATTGAAGAATGGAGTTTCCAAACGGAAATGTTCTTCCTGTGTAATCGCTTTAAGCAACTCGATGATATCGAACGTCACTATCTCAGTAAGCAACGCTCTGTCGTCGCTGATTATCATATCTTTAAAAATCTTATTTTTGCCCATCGTTCTCTGAAAGTCGAGCACCTCGATAAGTACGAACAAATCTATTCGATCCTGACAACGGATATGCCTAAACCGGATGCCGTCATTTATTTAGATGCAAGCATCGACACATTGATGAAACGTGTTGCTTTACGAGGACGTGAGATTGAAGAAAACATGTCACGTGCTTACCTCGAACAACTGGCAGCTGATTACGAAACGTTCGTCACGGATTATCAATTCAAACATCCGGAAGTGAAAGTCATCCGTTTCAACGGAGATGAACTCGACTTCGTCAAACGTCCGGAAGATTTAGAATATGTCCTGACAAAGATCCGCAATGAATTATATGAAGGAGCGAACCACGCATGAACTCGAAGTTACGCGAAAAGTACAACATCCCGGCAGACGCCGTCATCACGATCGGCGGAATGGTCGGTATCGGTAAATCGACGATTACAAACGGTCTAGCAGACTCACTTGGTTTCCGGACATCTCTTGAAAAAGTCGATACGAACCCTTACCTCGACAAATTTTATCATGATTTCGAGCGGTGGAGCTTCCACTTACAAATTTACTTCCTTGCTGAACGCTTTAAGGAACAAAAGAAAATCTTCCAATACGGTGGCGGCTTTATTCAAGACCGTTCGATTTACGAAGATACAGGTATCTTTGCGAAGATGCATTTTGAAA
This sequence comes from Exiguobacterium sp. Helios, assembly GCF_014524545.1. Classification (NCBI taxonomy): domain Bacteria; kingdom Bacillati; phylum Bacillota; class Bacilli; order Caryophanales; genus Exiguobacterium; species Exiguobacterium sp. Helios. The sequence goes on along the minus strand of NZ_CP053557.1, from coordinate 271,472 downwards.
AAGGAACGATGTCGCCAACAGACTATGAAACGTACTCGAGTTTATTTGACGCGATGGTCATGACACCGTTCTTCCCGCATCCGGATCTCCTGATTTATCTCGAAGGATCGTTTGAACAAGTTTTAGAGCGGATTCGTTTACGCGGACGCGAAATGGAACAACAAACGCCAATCGAGTATTGGGAAGAAATGTACGAACGCTATACGAACTGGATCAATAACTTCACGATCTGCCCTGTCCTTCGTCTATCGATTGACGAATACGATTTGTTGAACGAACCGGAATCCATCGAACGGATTTTATCAAAAATCGACAAACAACTTGAAGTTGCCCGCACAGCTAAAATCCGCTAATCCAAAAGCCCGTCGACGGTTAGGTCGACGGGCTTTTTTTCATGCTACGGTTACTTGTTCAATTTGAGCCCGGTGATGCAAATCGTGTTGCATCATGGCACCTAAAAAGTCGAGAAGCGAAATCGTTTTTCCTTTTGACGTGAATGTATCCGTCAACCGGTCTTCCGGAATCAGTTCAACGGCACGGTGCAACCGGTCACGGCTGACTAAAAATTCATCAATCGTCAAAATCCGTTGTTGTTCCCGGCTCATTTTTGCAGCCTCTTCGTTAACAGCCTCGCTGTCCGGTTTCACACGGAACGGCTCATTGGCCAAAATATATGGCAAGCGTTCCGCGACAAGGAACCGGTCCCACGGCGATAAATGACCAATGATTTCAGCGACTGTCCATTTCCCTTCCGCATAAGGTGTCCGCCATGCTTCTTCCGGTATATGTTCAAGACCACGAACAAAATCCATCGTGTCCTGATAATGCGTGAGTAACGTTTGTTTAGTGAGTGTCATAGTTGCTGCTCCTTTTTCTGTCTAAGATGTAGGAAAACATAGCATGCCACTCTCGATGGAAGCAATAAAAAAGCACCTCACCATGAATGGGAGATGCTTATATAAGCGGAGTCGGTGGGATTCGAACCCACGCGGGCCTTGCGACCCCTAACGGATTTCGAGTCCGTCCCCTTCAGCCGGGCTTGGGTACGACTCCATGTTACATGTAATTTTAGGTAAAAAAAAAGAAGTGGAGGAGGCGGTGGGATTCGAACCCACGCACGGCTTTCGCCGCCTGACGGTTTTCAAGACCGTTCTCTTAAACCACTTGAGTACGCCTCCAAGTTATATGTAGTTTTCAGGTAAAAAAAAAGAAATGGAGGAGGCGGTGGGATTCGAACCCACGCACGGCTTTCGCCGCCTGACGGTTTTCAAGACCGTTCTCTTAAACCACTTGAGTACGCCTCCGTACTTATAATTGCGCGTCGTGTTGTACGAGCGCCTTCCTGACATAAATTATGATAGCATCTTGGTTTTATTGTGTAAAGCCTTTTTCTAAAAAAACTTTTTAAAAAATCAGAAGGGGGAAATCTCCCCCTTCCTACTTATTCTTGAATGACTTCAAGACCACCCATGTATGGACGAAGTACTTCTGGAATAACAACTGATCCATCTGCTTGTTGATAGTTCTCAAGAATTGCCGCTACCGTCCGTCCGACTGCAAGTGCAGATCCGTTTAACGTATGGACGAATTCCGGTTTGGCATTCGCTTCCCGACGGAAACGGATTTGTGCCCGGCGCGCTTGGAAATCTTCAAAGTTTGAGCAAGAAGAAATCTCACGGTACACACCTTGGCTCGGCATCCAAACTTCGATGTCATATTTCTTCGCAGCTGTGAAACCAAGATCTGCTGTACACATGCTTAAAACTTGATACGGAAGTTTGAGTAATTTCAGCACGTCTTCTGCTTGTCCTGTCAATAACTCAAGCTGTTCGTATGATTCTTCCGGTTTGACGAAGCGGACCAGTTCCACTTTGTTGAATTGGTGCTGACGGATCAAACCGCGGGTATCACGGCCGGCAGAACCTGCTTCAGACCGGAAACATTGGCTGTAGGCTGCATAACCGATTGGTAATTGATCGGCTGACAGGATTTCTTCCCGGTGCATGTTCGTCACCGGTACTTCTGCTGTCGGGACAAGGAAATAGTTGGTGTCTTCGACTTTGAACGCATCTTCTTCAAATTTCGGAAGCTGTCCTGTTCCTGTCATAGAATCGCGGTTGACCATGAGTGGCGGAAGAATTTCCGTATAGCCGTTTTTATCCTGGTGTAAATCCATCATGAAGTTGATCAATGCCCGCTCGAGACGTGCACCGGCACCGCGGTAAAAGACGAATCGGCTGCCCGTTACTTTTCCGGCACGCTCGACATCAACGATTTTTAATTGCTCCATCAAATCCCAGTGCGGTACAGCTTCAAAATCAAATGCCGGTTTATCGCCGACTTCGCGGATGACGACATTATCGTCTTCCGTAGAACCGATTGGGACACTGTCATGGGGAATGTTCGGAATCCCAAGCAACAACAGGTTTAGTGTCGCTTCGACTTCACGCAATTCTTCATCAAGCGCTTTGACTTCATCGCCGACTTGACGCATCGCCGCAATCGCCTCATCCGCATTTTCTTTGTTGCGTTTCAGTTCTGCGATTTTTTTTGTTGCTTCATTGCGTTCTGCTTTTAGAACTTCTGTTTTCGCAATCAGTTCCCGGCGCTTTTCATCAAGTGCGAGGAACCGGTTCATGTCCGTCAAATCTTCCCCCCGGTGTGCTAGTTTTTCTTGGATTGCGTCAAAATCCTGACGCAGACGTTTAATATCAATCATCTTATTTCCTCCTTTTTTTCAATAAAAAAAGGCAATCCATCCCTCTCCGGTTCTAAAAAACCGAAGAGGGACGAATCACCTGGATCCGCGTTGCCACCCTCATTGCTAGTCGTACTAGCCAACTCTAAAGACGCGATAACGGGCGTACCCGCACCTTGTTCGCAAGGTGTGTGATCCGGCTCGATTCAAAGTATCCTTCTGACTAGTTCGCACCACCCACTAGCTCTCTTAACAGAATAAATGCTTCTACTTGGTCCGTTCATGACATCATTATGAGATTAGCTTTACTTTACACTATCCCCTTTAAGGTTGACAAGGGTTGGTTGATGAATCGCTTGACTGATTTTTTTGGACCAGGCCGAAACTGCACGGAACAAACGTGTCTGGAAGCTCGCCAGTTCAACTTTTTCAGCACTGGTTACGACAGCCTGAGGAACGGAAAAGCCGGGCAAGTACCGTCCGGCGTCCTCCACTTGGACCGTTCCGATGGCTTCACCCCGCTTTAAAGGGGCTTCGGCTTTTGAAAATTGAAAGACGGGCGTCTGGGGTTTCGGCTGATTTTTTAATACCGTCACGTATAAAGCTGTTTTCGTCACAACATCATAACGGGCTTGTTTTGCCCCTCGGATCGGTAAGGCGCCTTTAATTTGTTCTCCTTTTCCGTAATACGTCAACGGTTCAAAAGAAGAAAAACCATAATCGAGCAATTTTTTCGTTTCGGCGAATCGGGCTTTATCCGATTTGGTGCGCATGACGACCGAAACGAGCGTTAAATTCCCACGGGTTGCGACACTCGCAAAACAGTAACCGGCAAGATCCGTCGTTCCAGTCTTCATTCCCCGCATTCCGCTGTATACATACGGTTGACGCGGCAACATCTTATTGGAGTTTTCCACCTTCGCTCCATTGATTGTAATGAATGAACGTTTCGTCACATCTAATACATCCGGATAGTCTTGAATGTAACGGATGATCAAAAGCGAAATATCCATCGCCGTCATCAAGTTCGTTCCCGGTAATGTCGCATCGACAGCATCCAGTCCGGATGCATTTGCATATTCCGTGTCTTTCATTCCCAGTGCGGCCGCCGTTTCATTCATCCGTTCGACGAATTGTTTTTCCGTTCCAGCCATGACTTCTGCCAACAGGACGGCAGCATCGTTAGCCGATTTAATGAAGGCCGCATCATACAGTTCCCGAATCGTATACGTTGTTTTCCGAATCGGTAACCGGGCAATTCCTTGTGTTTTCGCAAGTTTCAACACTTTTCCACTTGGTCGAACCGTTTGATTCCACGACAGTTTTTTCTGCTCAATTTGCTGACGCACTAGATAAAGTGTCATCAATTTTGTCATCGAAGCCGGCGGTAACGACAACTCAGCCTGTTCAGCCAATAAGATCTTACCTGTCACAGCATCGACCATTATGTAAGATTCCGCCTGAATGTCCGGTGTTTCCGCATAGCCTGTCATCGGTGACAAATCAGCTGTCAGTATAAGTACACTCAGGAAGAGTGTGAAAAGACGTTTCATCGGTCCTCTCCTTCAAATGATGTTCTATCTTTTCAGTGTAGCACAAAAAAAGAAACCGACAGCCGGAAACTGACGGTTTCTCTGTTGCTTTTGATCAAACAGAAACAGCATTACGCTGTCTGATTTTTTGAATGAAATAGTCATGAAGACGTCGGTCTGACGTTAACTCCGGATGGAAGGAGCAGGCGAGATGGAGGTCCGTCTCGACGGCAACGGCCGCTGTTCCCAGCGTAGATAAGACGCGTACGCCTTCTCCGACCTGTTCGACAAAAGGAGCTCGGATGAAAACAGCTTCGATATCCTGCCCTACGCCTTCGACAATCAAAGATGTCTCAAAACTGTCGACTTGTCGCCCAAACGCATTTCGCTTTACTGTCATCGGGATGGCTCGTAAATGGGCAGGACTTTCACTCAATTCACTTGCCAGTAAAATCATTCCGGCACATGTACCGAACATCGGTAACGTATCAATTTGAAGCCGCAAGACATCGAGCAATCCATAGCGATCAATCAACCGGCGTATCGTCGTTGATTCCCCGCCCGGTAAGATTAAACCGTCGATCCCGTCCAAGTCCGCAGCCGACTTGACGATCATCGTTTTGACTCCGAGTGTATGAAGCATCTCCTGATGTTCCCGGACCGCGCCTTGGACACCTAATACACCAATTACCATCCGCGTGGTGCCATCCGTTCTTCAAACGGCATCGACGTCACATCGATTCCTTTCATCGCTGTGCCCAGTCCTCTCGAAAGATGGGCAATCCGTTCGAAATCATCTTTATACGTCACGGCTTCGACGATAGCTTTCGCCACGCGTTCCGGATGTTCCGATTTAAAGATACCAGAACCGACAAACACACCATCGGCTCCGAGATGCATCATCAAGGCGGCATCGGCCGGCGTCGCAATTCCACCCGCTGCAAAATTGACGACGGGAAGACGCCCTGCTGCTTGAATCTGTTGTAATACTTCGTAAGAGGCTCCCCACTCTTTACTGCGTGTCATCAATTCATCGGGTTGTGAATGAAGAATCTGCTGAAGTTGCGCTTGAATCTTCCGCATATGACGAACAGCTTCCACGACATTGCCCGTCCCCGGTTCCCCTTTTGTCCGGATCATGGCCGCTCCTTCTGCAATCCGTCGTGCTGCTTCCCCTAAATCACGTGCTCCACAGACAAAAGGGACTGTAAACGCCGATTTCAACAAATGATATTCTTCATCTGCCGGCGTCAGGACTTCACTTTCATCGATAAAATCAACACCTAATGATTCAAGAACCCGTGCTTCCACGATATGTCCGATACGGCATTTCGCCATCACCGGAATCGACACGGCCTGCAAGACGTCTTCTGTAATGAGTGGATCAGCCATCCGGGCCACTCCACCGTCACGCCGGATGTCCGATGGTACCCGTTCAAGTGCCATGACTGCCACCGCACCGGCAGCTTCTGCGATTTTAGCCTGCTCCGCATTCACGACGTCCATGATGACACCACCCTTTTGCATTTCGGCCATCCCTCGTTTGACACGATCTGATCCTTGTTGTCGCTCCATCATTTTGAACTCCCCCTAGACATTGATAGTATTTCCAATCGCTGATACTTTTTAGTATATTCTTCGTTGACTATTTTAAAAGTATCAGTTTATGATGAATTAACCAGGTCAGTGAAAAGGAGACAATCTATGGACATGTTATCGTTTGAGTTAGTACGGGAGGGAAACCGTCCGTTGTATGAACAGCTGTATCAACAAATACGTCAGGAAATCATTGAAGGACGCCTGGCCTACGGGACGAAATTACCGTCAAAACGAAAGCTTGGCCAGTTTTTAAATCTCAGCCAGACGACCATTGAACTGGCTTATCAACAATTGGTCGCAGAAGGATATGTCGAATCCGTTTCCCGGAAAGGTTACTTCGTCTTAGCGTATGAAGAGCTGGCGTATGTTAAAACAACACCTTTGCCGACAAGCCAACGGACAAATCAAAAACCGACCATGCGGTACGATTTTCACCCAAGTAAAATCGACGGCTCCTCTTTTCCTTTTTCACGTTGGCGAAAACATGCCAAGGATGTCATCGATGAACAACATCAATCACTCGTCTCCCTCGGACATCCGCAAGGTGATTTAGCGTTACGTCTTGAGATTGCGACGTATCTTTATCATTCACGAGGGGTCGTCTGTTCTCCAGAACAGATCATCATTGGTTCCGGCGTCGAACAACTTCTGCCGCAAATCATCTTTTTGTTAGGAAAATCGACGACTTATGGTATTGAAGATCCAGGGTATCATGCGACACGCTTAATCCTTGAAAGTCATGAACGAAAGACCATTCCGATTCCTGTCGACCAAAACGGTTTAACGATTCATTCTCTGATTCAAAGTCCAGCCGATGTGATGTATGTGACACCAGCCCACCAGTTTCCGTCCGGCAGTATTCTGTCTGTCAATCGACGCCGGCAGCTGCTAAACTGGGCAGCTGAATCGGATAGCCGTTATATCATTGAAGATGATTATGACAGTGAATTCCGATACAGTGGAAAATCAATTCCTTCCTTGCACAGTATGGACAGTGAGCGGGTGATTTACCTGAGTACATTTTCAAAATCGTTAATGCCGTCCCTTCGAATCGGATATATGGTGCTGCCCCGCCCTTTACTAGAAAGATATCAAACTGAATTTCCGTACTACACGTGCAGTGTCTCCCGATTTGATCAAACGATTTTGACACGCTTCATGAAAGAAGGCGACTTTGAGAAACATTTGAACCGGATGCGAAAAATCTACCGTCGGAAACTCGATGTCGTCGTTCACGCTCTCCGGGATGTTCCGTTTCTGCGATTGACGGGGGAAAGCGCCGGCCTTCATATCGTCCTTTCCGTCTCAAACGGAATGGACGAACAGGAGTTACTGCGACGGGCGAATGAATCTTCCATTCAAGTGTATGGTTTATCAGATTATGCCCAACTTCCGTTATCCACAGTTCATCCACAGATTGTTCTCGGATTTGCAAGTCTGACAGAACAACAGTTGAATCAAGGGCTTACTGAGCTCGTTTCAGCTTGGCAGTTACAGTAAGTTTATCCACAAGGTTATCCACAAAAAACCCTGCGACCTTCATTGGCCGCAGGGTTTTGAATTATTGACGCGTATAGTTTGAAGCTTCTTTTGTAATTTGAATGTCGTGAGGATGGCTTTCCTGTAAACCTGCACCTGTCATCCGGATAAACTGTGTTTCTTCACGTAATTCTTCAAGTGAAGCAGAACCACAGTATCCCATTCCTGAACGAATGCCTCCAACGAGTTGATAAACAGAGTCACCCAGTTTACCACGATATGCCACACGACCTTCGATTCCTTCTGGAACAAACTTCTTGTCGGCTTCTTGGAAATAACGATCTTGGCTACCGCGCTTCATTGAAGCTTCCGATCCCATACCACGATACGTCTTGAATTGACGACCTTGGTAAATTTCCATTTCTCCCGGACTTTCCTCTACACCAGCAAGCAAGCTACCCAACATGACAGCATGACCACCTGCTGCGAGTGCTTTGACGATATCCCCTGAATACTTGATTCCACCATCGGCGATAATCGAGACACCGTGCTTGCGGGCTTCTGTCGCACAATCAAAGACAGCTGTAATTTGCGGAACCCCGACTCCTGCAACGACACGTGTCGTACAAATTGATCCCGGTCCGATTCCGACTTTGATGACTGAAGCACCTGCTTCAATCAAATCACGTGTCGCTTCAGCTGTCGCCACGTTTCCTGCGATGATTGGCAATTTCGGATATTCATCACGAAGTTCACGTACCTTCACGAGAACCCCTTCTGAGTGACCGTGCGCCGTATCGACGACCAATGCGTCAACTCCTGCATCTACGAGGAACTTGGCACGAACCGATGCATCTTTTGTGACACCGACAGCTGCTGCAACGAGCAGACGTCCAAATGAATCTTTTGCTGCATGTGGATATTGCTCAACTTTTTCAATATCCTTTGTTGTAATCAATCCTTTTAAAACACCGTTCTCATCAACGAGTGGCAATTTTTCAATCCGATGTTTGTGGAGAATCTGTTCTGCTTCTTCTAAAGAAGTACCGACTTTTGCTGTAACCAGTTCTTCTGTCGTCATGACGGTTTCGATGACGGTAGAGTAATCTTTTACGAAACGAAGATCACGATTCGTTAAGATACCGACCAGTTTACGCTCCGTTTCATTATTGACGATCGGAACACCGGAAATTCGGTATTTGCTCATCAAATATTCAGCATCATAGACTTGTCGTTCTGGCGTGAGATAAAAAGGATTTGTAATGACACCATTCTCAGAACGCTTAACACGATCCACATGCTCGGCTTGATCTTCCATCGACATATTCTTATGAATGACGCCGAGACCCCCTTGACGTGCCATTGCAATGGCCATTGGAGCTTCTGTTACAGTATCCATTCCAGCACTGATTAAAGGGATGTTTAATGTAATCCCTTCGCATAATGTTACTGACAAATCAACATCTCGCGGTAAGACACTTGAACGACGTGGTACGAGCAAGACGTCATCAAACGTCAAGCCTTCTTTAGCAAATTTGTTCTCCCACATGTTATCCACTCGCTTTCTCTTCTATAAAAGAATATTGATGTTATGGTAACAAGAGAGAGGTGTCATGTCAATGACTCCACCAATAATCAGAACAATCAGAAGTTTCACATAACACAAAAAGACCGACCTGCAAAATGCAGATCGGTCCTTCACTTGCCTGGCAACGTCCTATCCTCACAGGGGGAAGCCCCCAACTACTTTCGGCGTTCAAGTGCTTAACTTCCGTGTTCGGCATGGGAACGGGTGTGACCACTTGGCTATCGTCACCAGACGACGGGCTCGCGCCCTCAAAACTGAAGTCATCAACAAGATCATCTGCTAGAACAAGGCCTCGACCGATTAGTATCACTCAGCTCCGCATGTCGCCATGCTTCCACCCGTGACCTATCTACCTCATCGTCTCTGAGGGGTCTTTCTTGATTACTCAAAGGGAAATCTCATCTTGGAGGGGGCTTCATGCTTAGATGCTTTCAGCATTTATCCCGTCCGCACGTAGCTACCCAGCGATGCTCCTGGCGGAACAACTGGTACACCAGCGGTGCGTCCATCCCGGTCCTCTCGTACTAAGGACAGCTCTCCTCAAATTTCCTGCGCCCACGACGGATAGGGACCGAACTGTCTCACGACGTTCTGAACCCAGCTCGCGTACCGCTTTAATGGGCGAACAGCCCAACCCTTGGGACCTACTCCAGCCCCAGGATGCGATGAGCCGACATCGAGGTGCCAAACCTCCCCGTCGATGTGGACTCTTGGGGGAGATCAGCCTGTTATCCCCAGGGTAGCTTTTATCCGTTGAGCGATGGCCCTTCCATGCGGAACCACCGGATCACTAAGCCCGACTTTCGTCCCTGCTCGACTTGTAGGTCTCGCAGTCAAGCTCCCTTCTGCCTTTGCGCTCTACGAATGATTTCCAACCATTCTGAGGGAACCTTTGGGCGCCTCCGTTACTGTTTAGGAGGCGACCGCCCCAGTCAAACTACCCGCCTGACACGGTCCTCCAGCCGGATGACGGCTGCGAGTTAGAGACTCTATGCATGAAGGGCGGTATCCCAAGGGTGACTCCTCCGAAGCTGGCGCTCCGGTCTCGACGTCTCCCGCCTATCCTGTACATCATGCACAAAGCCTCAATATCAGGCTGTAGTAAAGCTCCATGGGGTCTTTCCGTCCTGTCGCGGGTAACCTGCATCTTCACAGGTACTATGATTTCACCGGGTCTCTCGTTGAGACAGTGCCCAAATCGTTACGCCTTTCGTGCGGGTCGGAACTTACCCGACAAGGAATTTCGCTACCTTAGGACCGTTATAGTTACGGCCGCCGTTTACTGGGGCTTCGGTTCAAAGCTTCGCTTGCGCTAACCCATCCCCTTAACCTTCCAGCACCGGGCAGGCGTCAGCCCCTATACGTCATCTTGCGATTTAGCAGAGACCTGTGTTTTTGCTAAACAGTCGTTTGGGCCTATTCACTGCGGCTCTACTCATGTAGAGCGTCCCTTCTCCCGAAGTTACGGGACCATTTTGCCGAGTTCCTTAACGAGAGTTATCCCGCGCGTCTTAGAATTCTCATCCCGCCTACCTGTGTCGGTTTACGGTACTGGCACCTTCCACCTCACTAGAGGCTTTTCTTGGCAGTGTGAAATCGTGACCTTCGTCCCTACGGGACTCCGCATCGTTCCTCGACTTTGGTGCCTGACGGATTTGCCAATCAGACGGTCTCGAAACTTACACATGCACTTCCATCCGCATGCGTCACTATCCTCCTGCGTCCCCCCATTGTTCAAACGGTGGATCGGTGGTACAGGAATATCAACCTGTTATCCATCGCCTACGCCTTTCGGCCTCGGCTTAGGTCCAGACTAACCCTGAGCGGACGAGCCTTCCTCAGGAAACCTTGGGCTTTCGACGGAGGGGATTCTCACCCCTCTTTTCGCTACTCACACCGGCATTCTCACTTCCAAACGCTCCACTGCTCCTTACGGTACAGCTTCACAGCGGTTTGGAACGCTCCCCTACCATTCCTTACGGAATCCGCAGCTTCGGTGGTATGTTTAGCCCCGTTACATTTTCGGCGCGGCGCCACTCGACTAGTGAGCTATTACGCACTCTTTGAATGGTGGCTGCTTCTAAGCCAACATCCTAGCTGTCTAGGCAGCGCCACATCCTTTTCCACTTAACATACACTTTGGGACCTTAGCTGGCGGTCTGGGCTGTTTCCCTCTTGACTACGGATCTTATCACTCGCAGTCTGACTCCCGAGTATAAGTTGCCGGCATTCGGAGTTTAACTGAATTCGGTAACCCTGTGGGGGCCCCTAGTCCAATCAGTGCTCTACCTCCGGAACTCTCAACCTCGAGGCTAGCCCTAAAGCTATTTCGGGGAGAACCAGCTATCTCCAGGTTCGATTGGCATTTCACCGCTACCCACACCTCATCCCCGCACTTTTCAACGTGCGTGGGTTCGGACCTCCAGTCAGTGTTACCTGACCTTCATCCTGGACATGGGTAGATCACCTGGTTTCGGGTCTACGACAACGCACTATGGCGCCCTATTCAGACTCGCTTTCGCTACGGCTCCGCCTCATCAGCTTAACCTCGCGCGCTATCGTAACTCGCCGGTTCATTCTACAAAAGGCACGCCATCACCCATTAACGGGCTCTGACTACTTGTAGGCATACGGTTTCAGGATCTATTTCACTCCCCTTCCGGGGTGCTTTTCACCTTTCCCTCACGGTACTGGTTCACTATCGGTCACTAGGGAGTATTTAGCCTTGGGAGATGGTCCTCCCGGATTCCGACGGGGTTTCACGTGTCCCGCCGTACTCAGGATCCACTCTGGAGGGAAAACAGTTTCAGCTACAGGGCTGTCACCTTCTTCGGCCGACCTTTCCAGGTCGTTCACCTACTGTCTTCCTTTTTGACTCCGTATAGAGTGTCCTACAACCCCGGAGAGCATGCTCTCCGGTTTGGGCTGTTCCCGTTTCGCTCGCCGCTACTCAGGGAATCGCATTTGCTTTCTCTTCCTCCGGGTACTTAGATGTTTCAGTTCCCCGGGTCTGCCTCACGCTACACTATGTATTCATGTAACATGTCCCATCCCATTACGGATGGTGGGTTCCCCCATTCGGAAATCCTCGGATCAAAGCATACTTACTGCTCCCCGAAGCATATCGCTGTTCGTCGCGTCCTTCATCGGCTCCTAGTGCCAAGGCATCCACCGTACGCCCTTCATACCTTGATCTAGCATTTTGGTATTCTAAGAACACACGTCTAATGACATGGTTATAAAAATTTGATGTCTTGTTGATGTCTTCAGTTTTCAAGGTGCGAGTGTCTCTTGCGAGACTGAGAGACGAGCTCTCAAAACTGAACGATGGGCATGTCCCGTAAGGGACGTTTTCCTTAGAAAGGAGGTGATCCAGCCGCACCTTCCGATACGGCTACCTTGTTACGACTTCACCCCAATCATCTACCCCACCTTCGACGGCTGGCTCCTTGCGGTTACCTCACCGGCTTCGGGTGTTGCAAACTCTCGTGGTGTGACGGGCGGTGTGTACAAGACCCGGGAACGTATTCACCGCAGTATGCTGACCTGCGATTACTAGCGATTCCGACTTCATGCAGGCGAGTTGCAGCCTGCAATCCGAACTGGGAACGGCTTTCTGGGATTGGCTCCACCTCGCGGTCTCGCTGCCCTTTGTACCGTCCATTGTAGCACGTGTGTAGCCCAACTCATAAGGGGCATGATGATTTGACGTCATCCCCACCTTCCTCCGGTTTGTCACCGGCAGTCTCCCTAGAGTGCCCAACTGAATGCTGGCAACTAAGGATAGGGGTTGCGCTCGTTGCGGGACTTAACCCAACATCTCACGACACGAGCTGACGACAACCATGCACCACCTGTCACCCTTGTCCCCGAAGGGAAAACTTGATCTCTCAAGCGGTCAAGGGGATGTCAAGAGTTGGTAAGGTTCTTCGCGTTGCTTCGAATTAAACCACATGCTCCACCGCTTGTGCGGGTCCCCGTCAATTCCTTTGAGTTTCAGCCTTGCGGCCGTACTCCCCAGGCGGAGTGCTTAATGCGTTAGCTTCAGCACTGAGGGGCGGAAACCCCCCAACACCTAGCACTCATCGTTTACGGCGTGGACTACCAGGGTATCTAATCCTGTTTGCTCCCCACGCTTTCGCGCCTCAGCGTCAGTTACAGACCAAAGAGTCGCCTTCGCCACTGGTGTTCCTCCACATCTCTACGCATTTCACCGCTACACATGGAATTCCACTCTTCTCTTCTGTACTCAAGCCTTCCAGTTTCCAATGACCCTCCCCGGTTGAGCCGGGGGCTTTCACATCAGACTTAAAAGGCCGCCTGCGCGCGCTTTACGCCCAATAATTCCGGACAACGCTTGCCACCTACGTATTACCGCGGCTGCTGGCACGTAGTTAGCCGTGGCTTTCTCGCAAGGTACCGTCAAGGTACGAGCATTACCTCTCGTACTTGTTCTTCCCTTACAACAGAGTTTTACGATCCGAAAACCTTCATCACTCACGCGGCGTTGCTCCATCAGACTTTCGTCCATTGTGGAAGATTCCCTACTGCTGCCTCCCGTAGGAGTCTGGGCCGTGTCTCAGTCCCAGTGTGGCCGATCACCCTCTCAGGTCGGCTATGCATCGTCGCCTTGGTGGGCCATTACCCCACCAACTAGCTAATGCACCGCAAGGCCATCCCAAGGTGACGCCGGAGCGCCTTTCATCATCAGACCATGCGGTCTGAAGAACTATTCGGTATTAGCTCCGATTTCTCGGAGTTATCCCAATCCTTGGGGCAGGTTCCTTACGTGTTACTCACCCGTCCGCCGCTCATTCCCTTCACTTCCCTCCGAAGAGTTCCGTGAGCTTCCTGCGCTCGACTTGCATGTATTAGGCACGCCGCCAGCGTTCGTCCTGAGCCAGGATCAAACTCTCCATAAAGTGTTTGACTTGCTCGTTGTGTGACCGAAGTCACATTGACGAAGCTTGCGCTTCATTTATTGTTTGTATCCGAAGATACGTTTTTTTGCCTCATCGTTCAGTTTTCAAAGTTCGTCCGCGCCTGTTTTGGCGACTCAATTAGAATACCAAGTCTGAAACAATAAGTCAACAACTTTTTGAAAGAAGTTTTTTCTTGTTTCCGGCAGTGCGCTCGTCCTCTTAAGGACAAGAAATAATATACCATGGGATTTATTATTGTACAAGTGTTTTTTTATAAAAAAAGAAAAACTCTTTTTTCCATCGAATTTATGACGAAAAAGAGAGCGTTTCTTCTATATATAGTACACATGAAGCTGGCCTTTAATCCATAAGCTGAATGATGTTCAGTTGCCGTTCCTCGATCAAGTCTTTAACAATACGCTGATTATGTTCTTCATACGTAATCACCGGGCGGTCAAATACACTATTTTTTCGGAGGACCGTTGCAATCTTCCCGTTACTCATCAAGACGCGATCACCTGATTCTATCGGTAATAATAACTGTCCAAGAAGCATGACATACTTCGAATCGTACTGCATAGGTCGCGCTTTTAAATGACAGTACGCATCATAGACCTTATAAGCTTCACGGTATGGGCGCCAACTGGTCATGGCTGCAAAGACATCCGCTACGATGAACAGTCTCGTATGATCCATGATTTTATCCCCTTTGACTTTCAAAGGATATCCGGAACCGTCCAGCCGCTCATGATGTTGAACGATCATCCGTTTCACTGTATCGGAGATGATGTTCTCTTTTTGTAAAGCTTGGAACGCCATCGCAGGATGACGGTGAAAGATTTCTTGTTGCATCGCTTCATACCGCTTTGTGTGACGCCATTCCATGATACGGGCCAATCCACAGTCCGCAAAATAGGACGCCACCCATAAATCATGAATCATCTTGCGCTCTTTTCCGGCTGCTTCCGCAAGCAATTGAGCAATCGCTCCCCGGTAAATTGCATGTCGCACGGTGTACGCTTCTGTTCCTCGCTCCAGGAAGTACGGTAAGATATCTTCCCGTCGCACCAGATCCGGCATGGATTCCTTCACCCATCTCAACGCATCATAGACATTTGGAACTAATCCTTGCTCCCAGGAAGTGAATACCTGATTGTAGGTTTCAATCAACGGATCAAATAGACTGTCTTCTGCTATCTCTTCCAGTTCCTGATCGGTCATCGATGCTTCCATCATCCCTTCAGGCCGTTCCTCGATATCTACTTCTTTAATCAAAAATCGTTTGATTCGTCGTAACTCATCTGCTCCAATCTTTTTTCCAGCTTCAACGATTGGAATATCCGTATGTAAAAACAGAGACTCGGTTATCCGGTCACCAAGAATAAGTCGCTCACTTGCCACGCGCATCGTTGTCTCGTTCCTTCCCTTGAGTGATTTTTTAGAAAAACAGCAGAGTAAAGACAAGATTGTCCCCACTCTGCTGTACATCGTTCTACTTCGTTTTATTCTTCTGTCGGCTCAGCATCGCTGTTCATCTCAGAAGTTGAAACGGTCTGTTCTTCCAAACTCGTTTCGCCTTCTTCTAATACAGCATTTTCTTCCTCGACAGCATCTTCTTTTTTCAGTTTTGCAACTGTCGCCACACGATCGCCTTCTTCGATTCGAATCACTTTGACCCCTTGTGCGTTACGTCCGACACTTGAGATGTTTTGTGAATCGGTCCGAATGACGATGCCGCTTTCCGTCATGATCATGATGTCATCATCGACATCAACAATCCGGAGCGCAACAATTTGTCCGACACGGTCTGTCACTTTACTGGCAATCAATCCTTTACCACCACGTGACTGGGTGCGGAACTCTGTCATTGGTGTCCGTTTCCCGAAACCTTTTTCCGTAATGACGAGTACATCCTGCTCATCACGGGCCAGTTCCATTCCGATGACGATAGCGTCTGCCGATAAGTTCATCGCTTTGACGCCTCGAGCACCACGTCCCATTGAGCGAACGTTCGTAATTGGGAAGCGGATAGCTTTTCCGGTATTCGAGACAGTAAAGACCTCATCTTCCGTCGAAGCAAGACGAACCGATGTCAATTCATCATCTTCAAACAGACGAATCGCAATCAATCCATTTTTATTGATCCGGGCGTAAGCAGATAACGGTGAACGTTTGACCCGACCTTTGCGTGTCATAAAGATCAACGATTTCTGTTCATCCTGCATCACTTCTTCTGCATCGAGCGCTTCTTCCGGTTCTTCAAGACTGTCCGGTGCCTCTTCCGAAGTGACTTCGACATCAATGATGTTCTCGGTCGCTTCCGCTGCCTCTTGTTCTTCAAGGTAACGTTTGAAGTTGACCGGAATCATCGTTTCGACCTTCTCATCGCGTTCGATTTGAATCAAGTTGATGATTGGTACACCTTTCGAAGTCCGGCTCATCTCCGGTACTTCATACCCGCGAATCCGGTAGACTTTTCCACGATTCGTAAAGAAGAGAATCGTATCATGTGTCGAACACGACAACAGACGGGTTACATAATCCGTATCGTTCGTGCCGATTCCTTGGACACCGCGTCCGCCACGGCGCTGCGCGCGGTACGAATCCGTCGTCAAGCGTTTGATGTAGCCGCTGCTCGTCAACGTAATGATGATATCTTTTTCCGGAATCAAATCTTCATCTTCGAATTCGATGTGGTCCATCCGAATTTCAGTCCGGCGTTGATCGTTGAAGCGTTCTTTCACTTCTTCGAGTTCTGTCCGGATTAATTCAAGCAAAACTTCATCGCTTTCGAGAATTGTTTTAAGTTCCGTAATCAATTGCATGATTTCGTCATACTCCGCATCAATCTTCTCACGTTCAAGTCCCGTTAACCGCTGCAGGCGCATATCAAGAATCGCCTGTGATTGTTTCTCGGATAAGGCAAACCGGTCCATCAACTGTTCCCGGGCAGCATCCGCTGTCCGATTGGCACGGATGATCTTGATGACTTCATCGAGATGATCAAGGGCAATCCGTAAACCAGCTAAGAGATGTTCCCGTGCTTCTGCTTTCTCGAGATCAAACTGCGTCCGGCGACGGACGATTTCTTTTTGGTGTTCGAGATAGTGATACAACATTTCTTTCAGCGTCAATGTACGCGGACGGCCACTGACGATTGCCAGCATGTTCACACCAAATGTCGTCTGCATCGACGTTTGTTTATAGAGGTTGTTAAGAATGACACTCGCGTTGGCATCACGGCGAATCTCCATGACGATACGCATACCGCGGCGATCGGATTCATCACGTAAATCAGTGATACCTTCGATTTTCTTCTCACGGACGAGATCGGCAATCTTTTCAACGAGACGGGCTTTGTTGACCTGGTACGGCAACTCCGTCACGATGATCCGTTCACGATCTTTTTTCGTCTGCTCGATTTCGGCTTTTGCCCGAACGATGATCGATCCGCGTCCGGTTTCATAAGCACGTCGGATTCCGCTGCGTCCCAAGATCTCACCGGCTGTCGGGAAATCTGGTCCTGGAATATGCTGCATCAGTTCGGAAATCGTGATGTCCGGATTATGCGACAAGGCAAGGACACCATCGATGACTTCACCGAGTTGGTGTGGCGGAATGTTCGTCGCCATCCCGACCGCAATCCCGCTCGAACCGTTGACGAGTAAGTTCGGGAAGCGGGATGGTAACACTTCCGGTTCCCGTTCCGATCCATCGTAGTTATCTTTGAAATTGACGGTATTTTTATTGATATCGCGAATGATTTCCATCGCGATTTTTGACATACGGGCTTCCGTATATCGCATGGCAGCGGCTGAATCGCCGTCGACAGAACCAAAGTTTCCGTGACCATCGACGAGTTCATACCGGTAACTGAAGTCCTGCGCCATCCGAACCATCGTGTCGTAAACAGCAGAATCACCGTGCGGGTGATACTTACCGATGACTTCACCGACGATACGGGCAGATTTCTTATGCGGTTTATCCGCGCGGATACCAAGGTCATTCATCGCATATAAAATACGACGATGACCCGGTTTTAAACCGTCACGGACATCCGGTAAAGCACGTGCGACGATAACGCTCATCGCATAATCCATGAAGGATGTACGCATTTCTTGACTGATGTTGATATCTTTAATGATCCCTTGTTGATCGGACATTCGTATGGCCACCCTCTCTATTCAACGTTAAATATCCAAGTTCTTCACATAGTGGGCGTGCGACTGGATAAAGTCACGACGTGGTTCTACCTGGTCTCCCATCAAAATGTCAAAGACCTCATCTGCTTCGATCGCGTCCTGTAATTCGACACGCAGCATTTGACGACCACTCGGATCCATCGTGGTTTCCCACAGTTGCTCCGGATCCATCTCACCGAGACCTTTATAACGCTGAATGTCGTATCGTGCGTTTTCCGGAAGTGCTGCTAATGCTTCGTTCAACTCACGTTCGTTGTGAACGTACGTGATGTTCTTGCCTTGTTTGATTCCGTAAAGCGGCGGTTGCGCAATATAGACATAACCGTGCTCGACAAGCGGACGCATGTAACGGTAGAAGAATGTCAATAACAGTGTCCGGATGTGGGCACCATCGACGTCGGCATCGGTCATGATGATGACTTTGTGATACCGGGCTTTTTCGATATTGAATTCAGAACCGATACTTGTTCCGAGCGCCGTAATGATCGTCCGGATTTCGTTACTGCCGAGAATCTTATCCAGGCGTGCTTTTTCGACGTTCAAGATTTTACCTCGAATCGGTAAGATGGCTTGGAAATGACGATCACGTCCAGATTTCGCTGAACCACCCGCCGAGTCACCCTCAACGATGTAGATTTCGGAAATCGTCGCATCACGTGATGAACAGTCGGCAAGTTTCCCTGGAAGTGAACTGACTTCAAGGACCCCTTTGCGTCGTGTTAATTCACGGGCACGTTTCGCAGCCATCCGGGCACGGGACGCCATCATTCCTTTTTCAACGATGGCACGGGCACTTGTCGGGTTCTCCATCATGAACTGTTCAAAGGCGGACGAGAACAACGTATCCGTTGCCGTCCGTGCATCCGAGTTCCCGAGTTTCGTTTTCGTCTGTCCTTCGAACTGTGGATTCGGGTGTTTGATCGAGACGATCGCTGTCATCCCTTCACGCACATCTTCCCCGGACAACGTACCGTCCGCCTCTTTCATCAGACCGAATTTTTTCGCATAGTCATTGATGACACGTGTCAAAGCCGTTTTAAAACCGGTTTCGTGTGTTCCACCTTCATGTGTCGGGATATTGTTCGTGAACGAGTAGATGTTGGCTGCAAAACCATCGTTATATTGCAATGCCACTTCGACTTCAATCCCGTCCCGGTTACCGTGAACATACACCGGTTCTTCGTGGACGACTTCTTTCGAACGGTTTAAATGCTCGACGTACGACTTGATTCCGCCTTCGTAATGGAAACTGCGCGTAATCGGTTCGTCCGCACGATCATCCGTAATCTCAATCGTCAGTCCTTTATTTAAGAATGCCAGCTCACGAAGTCGTGTCGCAAGCAGATCATAATCGTATTCGAGTGTTTCCTGGAAGATTTCATCATCCGGGAAGAAACGGATCATCGTCCCGGTTTCTTCCGACGTACCGATAATCTCTAAATCCGCAGCAGGTACACCGCGGTGATACGCCTGGTAATACAGTTTTTCATTCCGTTTGACGAAAACTTCAAGCTTCGTCGAGAGTGCGTTAACGACAGATGCCCCAACACCGTGAAGACCACCGGATACTTTGTATCCGCCGCCGCCGAATTTACCGCCGGCGTGAAGGACTGTCAGGATGACTTCGACTGCCGGACGTCCCATTTTTTCCTGGATATCGACCGGGATTCCCCGTCCGTTATCTTCAACCAGAATCGAATTACCCGGTTCAATCGTAACTTTGATCGTATCGCAATACCCTGCAAGTGCTTCATCGATCGAGTTATCGACGATTTCCCATACTAAATGGTGAAGCCCCTTCGATGCAGTCGATCCGATATACATACCCGGACGTTTCCGAACGGCTTCTAGACCTTCAAGCACCTGAATCTGATCGGCACCGTACCCTTGTTCTAATTCCATATCTTCATGATTACTCATCGGTTTTCTCACCTACTATTTCTTTGTATGATGTCTCTTCCAAAATGACGGCCCCCTGTTTCACGTGGAACAACTTCGCCTGTTTGATCGTTTCATGTGCGATTCCATCGACACTCGTGGTCGTCAGAATGGTTTGCACTTTTTGTTGCATCGTATCGAGCAAATGGGTTTGACGATGATCATCGAGCTCGGATAAGACATCGTCGAGAAGTAGCAACGGATATTCCCCCACTTCTTCATGAATCAATTCAATCTCTGCTAATTTCAAAGAGAGTGCTGCTGTCCGTTGTTGTCCTTGTGAACCATAGGTCTGGACATTCCGACCGTTGACTTCCATTTCGAAGTCATCCCGATGCGGACCGAACAGGGTCACACCTCTTCGGATTTCGTTTGTCTTTATTTTACCAAACTTCTGCACGTAAGAAGCAGTCATTCCTTCAACATCGAGCAAATCATTGCTAAATGTATCCGAACGGTAAATAAGGACGAGCTGTTCCTGTCCACGACTGATTCCTTCATGAATCGGACGTGCCCACTTTTCCAGCTGGGCAATGAAGTGATGACGGCGCTGAACGATTTTAACGGCAAGCGTAATCATCTGCTCCGTCAAGACATCGAGGAACGTCTCATCTCCACCTTTGATCGATAACTGTTTCAGCAATGCATTCCGCTGTTTGAGAACTTTTAAATACTGACTGAGTTCATGTAGATAGACCGGACTGACCTGACCAATTTCCATATCCAAAAAGCGACGTCTGATTTGTGGACTGCCTTTGACGATGTGTAAGTCTTCTGGTGCAAACAGCACGATATTCAACGCACCGACATAATCACTGAGCCGGCGCTGTTCGAGATGATTCAGCTTCGCTTTTTTACCGCGACTCGAAATCGCGATTTCCTGCGAGTGAGATCCTCTTTTTTTATGAATCCGTCCTTCGACACGAGCTGTCTCGGCATCCCACTGGATCAATTCTTTGTCATGCGTCGTCCGGTGAGACTTCGCAAGGGCAAGAACATAAATCGCTTCCAGGAGATTCGTCTTCCCTTGCGCATTCTCCCCAATCAGCACATTCGTCTTTTCGGAAAAAGATAATTCCAACGACTCATAGTTGCGATAGTGACTGAGCCGGACCGAATCTAGTCGCACGTTAGTTTCCCTCGTTCTTAATGATGAACTGACCGTAATCTTCTACGTCAATCACATCTCCATCCCGTAATTTACGACCACGTCGCTGATCGACTTCACCGTTGACAAGAATGGGTACCTCGGCGAGGAACGGTTTAGCTTGTCCACCGCTCGAGATGATATCAGAAAGTTTCAGGAACTGACCTAATGTGACATATTCTGTTGAAATCTTGATTTGATTCATGGTTTGACTCCTCCTACCTACATATTATAAATGACGTACTCTTTATTGTACTAAAAAACTTACGATTTGGCAAAATGAACGAACGTATATACGGATTTCAAAAAAAGCCCAAGGAACATAGAGGGTTCCTTGGGTATGAATCACGCTGTTCGAACAGGAAGAATCAGTTGCAGGACGTTGTCTTGGTCAACCGGATGCAGGATGAACGGTCGGATCGAACCGGTGAACTGGATTTCGATATCCGTTGCGTCGAGTGCCTTTAACGCATCCATCATATACTTCGAGTTGAACGAGATTTTCAGCTCTTCTCCTTCAAGCGATAAGATACTGACTTGTTCCGACACTTTACCGACTTCCGGTGAGTGCGAAGAAATTTCGACTGCCGTCGTGCCTTCTGCTGCGAACTTGATGACGTTGTTGCGGTCTTCCCGTGCAAGCAGTGACGCACGGTCGATTGCTTGAAGTAATTCCTTTGCATTCATGCGGACTGCTGTCCGGTACTCTTCCGGAATCAAACGGGATGTATCCGGATAGTTGCCGTCAAGCAGACGCGAGAAGAATAAGACGTGTTTCATCTTAAACAGGATCTGTTGATTCGTAATCGTAATGTCGACGTGACCATCACTAAGTAATTTGGATAATTCGTTTAAGCTTTTTCCCGGTACGATGACGTTTTGGAACGAAATCTCATTGTCCGTCTCAAACTGGGCCCGTCGTAACGCCAGTCGGTGACTGTCTGTCGAGACGCATGTCAGGATGTCCTTGTCCGCCGAGAAGTTAACACCCGTCAATACAGGACGTGTTTCCTGTACGGCGACGGCAAAGCTCGTTTGACGGATCATTGACCGTAACAAATCAGCCGGTAAACGGAACTGTTGTCCGCCGTCGACTTGCGGTAAGCGCGGGAATTCATCCGGATCAAGTCCGTTCAAGTGAAATTCTGCCGTACCTGATTGAATCCGTGTCATGAAGTTGGGTGAAACTTCAAGGATTACTTCGTCTGTGGGTAACTTCTTGACGATATCCCCAAAGAAGCGGGCATTCAAGACGACACTGCCTGCACGATGGACCGTAACATAGGAAGTACCGTTCTCTTCTGCATAGATGGTCCGTTCGATTGAGATTTCTGTATCGCTTCCTGTCAGCGTCATACCGTCTCCGTGGGCTTCGAGTTTGATTCCCGTTAAGATCGGAATCGTTGTCCGGGATGAAACAGCTTTTGCTACATCTTGAATTGCTTGGATTAAAGTATCCCGTTGAATTGTAATATGCATATTGTCGTTAAGCTCCTCTCAAAATGGGCGTTACATCATCATAACATAATAATATATTTTTTTAATAATAGTATTAGGGGCTGTGGATAGTGTGGATAAGTCGGTGGATAACTTGGTATAGAGCCAAAACGCGTGTGGATAACTTGTGGATAACTAGCCTCTTTTATCCACAGCTTATCCACAGGTTTACGAATGTTTCAATTCATGCTTAATTTGTTCGATGACTTTTCCCGTTTCTCCATCCGATTTGACAAGTGTACTGATTTTTTCGTGTGCATGAATGACGGTCGTGTGATCACGTCCCCCAAACTCCTCACCAATCTTCGGTAATGAGCTTTCTGTCATCTCCCGCGACAGGTACATGGCAATCTGGCGTGGAAAAGCAATCGACTTCGTCCGTTTTTTAGCTTTTAAGTCATCAAACGGCAGATTAAAGTGTTTACTGACCGATTCCTGAATATCACGAATCGTGACCTTGCGCGGTTCACTCGCCGGCATGATGTTATGCAACGCTTCAGCGGCAACATTCGGATCAATGGTGCGTCCGACCAGGTTGGCGTAAGCAATGACGCGGGTTAAGGCCCCTTCGAGTTCGCGAATGTTCGTATCGATCTGGCTCGCGATGTAGAGCATGACTTCATTGGAAACATCCAGTTGTTCCGCATTCGCTTTTTTACGAAGGATGGCAATTCGTGTTTCAAGATCCGGTGGTGTGATGTCTGTAATCAAACCCCACTCGAAACGGGAACGCAATCGGTCTTCAAGCGTCGGAATTTCTTTAGGTGGACGGTCACTCGAGATGATGATTTGTTTCTGATCGTTATGCAAGGCATTAAAGGTGTGGAAAAACTCTTCCTGCGTCTGTTCTTTTCCGGCGAGGAACTGAATATCATCGATTAACAGAACGTCGATGTTGCGGTATTTATTGCGGAACTGAACCGTTTTGTTATCCCGAATAGAGTTGATGAAGTCGTTCGTAAACTGTTCAGAGGAAACGTACGCGATTTTTGTCCCCAGCTTCTGGTCCTGAACATATTGACCAATCGCATGCATCAAGTGCGTTTTCCCCAGTCCGACGCCACCATAGATGAAAAGCGGATTATACGCTTTAGCCGGGGCTTCCGCTACAGCTAACGAAGCAGCGTGTGCAAAACGATTCCCCGATCCGATGACAAACGTATCGAACGTATATTTTTCATTCAACTGTCCGAGTTCACTCATGACCAAATCATCGGAGGACTTACGGGCCTTTTGTGTTTTAGTCTTCGCCGGTGCGACTTCGATCACTTCTTCTTCCTCATTTTGACGATCGAGCATATGTTTTGCCTGACCTTCCTCGATAAACTGAATATCAAGCCGGCTTCCTGTCACTTCTTCGACGGTATCTTCTAATAGAGATAAGTACTGACGTTCCAACCAGGTGACGGTAAATGCGGCTGGTGCCGAGACGATTAACGTCGTGCCGTTGAGCGTGACCCCTTCGGTAGACTTTAACCACATGTCGTAACTCGCTTTTGGGGTACGTTGTTCTTCCTCGATTACAGATAATACATTGTGCCAAAGTTCGGCAGCGTTTTTCATAAATACCCCCCTTTTTCTATCATGATATAAAAAACTATACACAGCTTTATGCACAGGACAAGGTTAATGAAGGAACACGACTTATCCCCAGAACATAAAAACTGTGGATAACGTTATCCACAGGGGCTGATTTCTGTGTATAAAGTTATCCACAGGTTGTGTATAACTTGAAGAATCAATTTGTCTTACGTTCTTGTTATGCACAATTAGTGTATCAAATGAAATGAGGTCTGGCAATGCTTAGAACGATTTATCCACAAGTAAATCCACATATACACAGGTAGTTACCCACAGGCTGTGGACAGTGTGGATAAACTGTGGATAAGGTGTGTATAACTTTTCGAAAGAGGAAGCGTTCAGAAATAGTTATGCACAAAATGAAAAAAGTGGCGTTAAAAATTATAAAAACAAACCTTGACGTTGATTTTAAAAAATACTATTGTAGACAAAGTGATGAGTTATCCACGGAAAGTGTGGATAGTGTGGATAAGTCTGTGGATAGTTTGAAAAAGGGATTGTTTGATTCGTTTTCCATTCCATCCGATCGACAAATCGTATCGTATGATATGAAACCGACTGGGGAATCCTATTTTCACGAATCCTGTCATTTTTTGCTGAAAATGCTTGTGATAATTCTTCTGAACTTTCATTGACAAGGTCACTTTTGCTTTATATAATATACAAGACTGCCTTAAAGTAGAAAACGATGATTTTTATAGAGTAATTTTTAAAGGAGGTGCAGACTAATGAAACCAACTTTCAACCCAAACAACCGTAAGCGCAAAAAAGTTCACGGATTCCGTGCGCGCATGGCAACGAAGAGTGGCCGCCGGATCTTGGCTGCTCGCCGTCTTAAAGGCCGCAAAGCCTTGACTGTATAATCGAGCGATGATGAGATCACTTCTGGCGCTGCCTGAAGTGATCTTTTTTTTGTAGTTTTAAGGGATGTTCGTGCTTTTGTCACAAGACCCCTCTCGCAGAGCGGGTTTGTTCTATGATATGATGAAAGACGACGAATTTTCGTGATGACAGGATGGAGTGTGATCAAGGTGAAGAAGGAATACCGCGTCAAGAAAGACAAGGAGTTCCAAGCGGTGTTTACTCGGGGAGCCTCTGTCGCAAATCGGCAATTTGTCGTATATGCACTAAAGAAAGAGCAGCAAACTCACTTTCGGATTGGTTTATCGGTGAGTAAGAAAATCGGGAATGCCGTTGTCCGTAACCAGGTTAAACGGTATGTACGTGAAGCATGCCAGCTTCATGAAGCCTCGCTGGCCCCGAATTATGATTTTGTGATCATCGCACGCAATCCGGCTGCGAAGATGACTGCTCAAGAAGTTGCTGACAGTTTACGCCATGTCTTTAAACGATCCGGTGTATGGAAGCGACAGGTAAAATAAACGTGTAGTATATCCTGTTGATTTGTAGCGGCCACTCGCCTGCTTCTATATATAGATAGAACTTCGAGGACCGACCACGTGTAAACATTACTAGGAGGAATTATGAACAAGAGAACTAAGATTTGGCTGACTCTCGGATTGATGTCCGTACTCGCGGTCGTTTTATCCGGTTGTACACCTGGGACATACGGAACAGGTGAACCGATTACTGGTGACACAGAAGGCTTCTGGAAACATTACTTTGTTTGGCCGATGGCTTGGCTCATTCGTGAAATTTCGCATTTCTTTAATGGGGATTACGGAATCGGAATCATCGTCACGACGTTACTTGTTCGTCTCGTCATCTTGCCGTTGATGATCAAACAAACGAAAAGTATGGGTGGTATGCAAGTTATCCAGCCAGAAATGATGAAGCTTCGTGAGAAGTACAGTTCGAAAGATCAGGAAACACAGCAGAAACTGCAACAGGAAATGATGAAGCTGTACCAAGAGCACAATGTCAATCCGCTTGCCGGCTGTTTACCGATCTTGATTCAAATGCCGATTTTGATTGCTTTCTATAACGCAATCATCTATACACCGGCAATTTTCCAACACACGTTCCTCTGGTTCGATCTTGGAAAACCGGATCCGTATTTCATCTTACCGATTTTGTCTGCTATCTTTACGTACTTGCAGCAAAAACTCTCGATGGCTGGACAAGATGATAATCCACAGATGAAAATCATGTTGTATGTCTTCCCGATCATGATCTTCGTCATGGGTGTAACGTTACCATCAGCCTTGTCGCTGTACTGGGTCGTCGGTTACATCTTCTCGATCATCGTCACGATTGCAATCATGAAGCCAATGCGTGAGAAAATCAAAGCGCAGACGGAAGCAACGATTGCTTCAAAACGCGAACAAGAAGCGGCGAACGCTGCTCCTGCTCCGAAAAAACCGAAAAAGAAACGTTAACAATAAGTGAGAGCGATACTCCGTTTTACAGAGTGTCGCTCTTTTTCTTTTGCGCTATTTCGTGTATAGTTGTCACGTTATACCCATTTAAATAGTCCTGAACATTAAATATAGAAAAGATTGCAGAAAACGAGGTGTGAATAACTGATGATGGAATTTGATACGATAGCCGCCATTTCGACGCCGATGGGTGAAGGCGCGATTGCGATTGTCCGTTTGTCCGGTCCTAAAGCAGTCGAAACAGCCGATCGCGTCTACCGTGGTGCCAACCGGTTGAAGGAAGTCCCGACACATACGATTCATTATGGAAAACTGGTTGAACGGACGACAGAACAAGTCGTCGATGAAGTCATGGTCAGTGTCATGCGGGCACCGAAAACCTTTACGCGGGAAGATGTCGTCGAACTGAATTGTCACGGCGGAATCGTTGCCGTCAATCGGGTGCTCGAACTGATCCTCGAACAACCGGACGTTCGTCTCGCAGAACCGGGTGAATTCACGAAACGGGCTTTCCTGAACGGTCGGATTGACTTGTCCCAAGCAGAAGCCGTCATGGACTTGATCCGGGCGAAAACGGACCGGGCGATGACGGTCGCGGTTGGTCAAATCGAAGGACGCTTGTCAAAACTGGTCCAGGATTTACGGGAACAATTGTTGCAGACGATTGCTTCGATTGAAGTCAACATCGACTATCCGGAATATGATGCCGAAGAAATGACGCAGCAAATCGTCCAAAAAGATGCGGGTGAAGTTCGCCGTATTCTAACGGAACTGTTGTCGACGGCGCGACAGGGAAAAATCCTGCGCGAAGGCTTGTCGACCGCGATCATCGGACGTCCGAATGTCGGGAAATCGTCTTTGCTCAACACATTGGTGCAAGAAGCAAAAGCCATTGTCACGGATATTGCCGGGACGACACGGGATACGATTGAAGAATACGTCAATGTCCGCGGTGTCCCGCTGAAATTAATTGATACGGCCGGTATCCGGGAAACAGAAGATATCGTCGAGCGGATGGGTGTCGAAAAATCGCGGCAAGCATTAAACTCAGCCGACTTGATTTTACTCGTCTTAAACGGAAATGATGCATTGACGGAAGAGGACGTCTTATTATTCGAAGCAATTCGGGGGATGAACGCCATCATCATCGTCAATAAAAGTGATTTGACACAAGCGATCGATTTGACGCGTGTCAATGAACTGGCAGAGGGCCGTCCCGTCGTCACGACATCACTGCTCGAAGAAGCAGGTGTTACCGATCTTGAGGCAGCCATTGCCTCGCTCTTCTTTGAACAAGGGGTCGAGGGTCAGGACATGACGTACGTCTCGAATGCCCGTCACATTCAACTCATTAAACAGGCGAGTCAGATGATTGAAGATGCACTCGGTGCGGCAGAAGCGTCGATGCCGATTGACATGGTCCAGATCGACTTACGCCGGGCGTGGGATACACTCGGTGAAATTAATGGAGATACAGCGCAAGACAGTTTACTCGATAAATTGTTCTCGCAATTTTGTTTAGGGAAATAAACGTTGTCAGGTTGTTGATTTTTAAAAGGAGGAACCACAGTTATGGCTTATCAAGCAGGCGAATTCGATGTCATCGTCATCGGAGCCGGTCATGCAGGGATTGAAGCATCTCTTGCAGCCGCTCGTATGGGTTCAAAAACCGTCATGTTGACGATGAACCCCGACATGGTCGGATTCATGTATTGTAATCCGTCAATCGGCGGTCCGGCAAAAGGAATCGTCGTCCGGGAAATCGATGCCCTCGGCGGAGAAATGGCACGGGCGATCGACGCGACGTACATTCAAATGAAAATGCTTAACACCTCAAAAGGTCCTGCTGTTCGTGCACTTCGGGCACAGGCAGATAAATTCGAGTATCAAAACCGGATGAAAAAAGCGCTCGAAGACGAACCGAATCTGTTATTACGCCAAGCACTCGTCGAGCGGTTAATCATCGAAGACGATACGTGTGTCGGCGTCGTCACGAATACAGGAGCCGAGTACCGGGCAAAAGCGGTCATCATTACGACCGGCACATTCATGCGCGGGAAAATCATCATCGGTGAACTGTCTTATGAGAGTGGTCCGAACAACCAGATGCCGTCGGTCAACTTGTCGAAACATCTAGAAGAACTCGGCTTCGAGCTCGCCCGTTTCAAAACGGGTACACCACCCCGAATCGACGGGAAAACGATCGATTATTCGAAAACGGAAATCCAACCTGGAGATGAAGTGGCGTTGCCGTTCAGTCATGAAACGACACAAATGATCACGGAACAGATTCCATGCTGGTTGACGTATACAACGGAATATACCCATCAGTTGATCGATGCGAATCTTCACCGTTCCCCGATGTTTTCCGGGATGATCAAAGGAACGGGTCCGCGTTACTGCCCGTCGATTGAAGATAAAGTCGTCCGGTTCAGTGATAAACCGCGTCACCAGATCTTCCTTGAGCCGGAAGGGCGTGACACGGAAGAAGTTTACGTCCAAGGACTTTCAACGAGTCTGCCGGAAGACGTTCAACATGATATTTTACGGTCGATTCCGGGTCTTGAAAAATCAGAAATGATGCGTCCCGGTTATGCGATCGAATATGATGCGGTCGTTCCGACACAACTTTGGCCGACGCTTGAAACAAAACGGATTGCCGGACTATTCACGGCCGGACAAATCAACGGGACAAGCGGCTACGAAGAAGCAGCCGGACAAGGCATCATGGCCGGCATCAACGCGGCACTGAAAGTTCAGGAAAGAGATCCGCTCATTCTGTCGCGTTCACAAGGATACATCGGTGTCATGATCGATGATCTCGTCACAAAAGGAACGAACGAACCGTACCGTCTCTTGACGTCACGTGCCGAATACCGGTTATTGTTGCGTCATGACAATGCGGATTTACGTTTATCCGATATCGGACATGAGCTCGGACTGATCAACGAAACAAGACACGCGAAACTGGCCGAGAAAAAAGAAGAAATCAAGCGGGAAATGAAACGACTCGAAAAAGTCGTCATCAAAGCAACGAGTGAGGTCAATGAACGGTTGACGGAAATCGGTGTTTCTCCGTTAAAAGAGGCATTACATGCCATCACGTTACTGAAACGTCCGGAAATCACGTATGCGATGATTGCAGAAATGACACCGGCGCCGGTCGCTCTTTCTCCGGAAGCAGCGGAACAGGTCGAAATCCAGGTCAAATATGCGGGATACATCGACAAACAGCTCGATCAAGTCGAACGGATGATGCGGATGGAGAAAAAACGGATTCCGGAACGTCTCGATTACGATGTCATCAGTGGTCTTGCGATTGAAGCAAAACAAAAACTAAACCAAGTGCGTCCGCTCTCGATCGGACAGGCATCACGGATTTCAGGTGTCAATCCATCTGATATTTCGATTTTGCTTGTCTATATCGAACAAGGCCAATACGCATTGACTGCGGAGTGAAGAGAATGAATCAACAGCAATTCGTAACCGCATTAGCGGAGCAAGGACTCGAAGTCTCAGATCATCAATTGCAACAGTTCCGTAAATACTATGAACTGCTTGTCGAATGGAATGAGAAAATGAATTTGACGGCCATCACGGATGAAGAAGGTGTTTATTTGAAACACTTTTATGATTCGATCACAGCCGCATTCTACTTTGACTTCACGGAAGTCGAAACCGTCTGTGACGTCGGTGCCGGTGCCGGTTTCCCGAGTCTGCCGATTAAAATCATGTTCCCGCATCTGAAAGTCACAATCATTGACTCACTCAATAAACGAATCGGGTTCTTGAACATGCTCGCGACGGAACTTGAACTCGAAGGAGTCGCCTTCCATCATGGTCGGGCGGAAGAATTCGGGAAAAATAAACAGTTCCGGGAACATTTTGATGTCGTGACAGCGCGTGCCGTTGCCCGGATGTCGGTTCTTGCGGAATACTGTTTACCACTTGCGAAAGTCGGCGGGCAATTCGTTGCCTTAAAAGCTGCGAAACTGGGTGAAGAACTGGAAGAGGGCGCGACAGCCTTGAAGGTGTTAGGTGGAAATTTGCGGGAAAGTTTCCAATTCCAATTGCCAGGAGAAGAAAGTGAGCGTAATATCGTAATTGTCGATAAAAAACGATTAACACCCGGGAAATATCCGCGTAAAGCAGGTACACCGGCAAAAGATCCACTGGGTTAAACACCGTTTCACGTGAAACGATGACTGATGAAGGCGAGGTACACCAACGTGAAGAATGCAATTGCCAAACTGCTCGGTAAGGGAGGACAAACCGTTTCCCTAGAGCTGGATCCACAAGATACCGTCCGTGAGCTCAAGTTAACGGAATTGGTCGCCAACCAGTTCCAACCGCGGACCGTCTTTGACGGGGAACGGATTACCGAACTAGCGACTACGATTGAAGAACATGGTTTACTGCAACCGATTGTCGTCCGAAAACAAGGCGAAGGATATGAAATCATCGCCGGCGAACGTCGTTTTCGGGCTGTTCAATCGCTCGGATGGGAGACGATTCCCGCTATCATTAAACAGATGACAGACGAGACGACGGCTGCCCTCGCACTCATCGAAAATCTACAACGTGAAGAATTGACACCAATCGAAGAAGCCGAAGCATACGCGCGGTTGCTTGCCATGCAAGAAATCACACAGGAAGTGTTGGCGCGCAGACTCGGACGGAGCCAGTCGACGATTGCGAATAAGCTTCGTTTGCTTCGGTTACCGGAAACGGTTCGTGAAGCTCTGAAACAACGGAAAATCACGGAACGTCATGCGCGGGCCCTCCTGCCGTTAAAAGCAGCTGACTTACAGCTTCAGGTTTTGATTGAAATCATTGAACGGGAATGGAACGTCAAAGAGACGGAACAACGGGTTGAACGGTTGTTGACACCAAAAGTTCCTAAAAAACGTCATAAAAGTTTTGCCCGGGATACACGAATTGCATTGAACACGATTCGTGATTCCGTCGATATGATTGAACGGACCGGTTTGACGGTCGAAAAAGAAGAAGTGGATTGTGAAGAATATGTCGAGGTGCGGATCCGCATCGTGAAGGCACGTCCGTAAACTAGCGGTCGTGCCTTCCGCTACGTTTAGGAGAGATTAGCATGAATGAAATACCGATTGGAGCAATCCGGCCGAATCCGGGGCAACCGCGGAAACAGTTCCACGAGAAAGCGTTGGCAGAACTCGCCAACTCCTTGACACGCCATGGAATGATTCAACCGATCGTCGTTCGTCCACGTGAGGGGTTTTACGAAATCATCGCCGGCGAACGACGTTATCAAGCTGCAAAACAAGCCGGATTTAATCGTGTTCCGGTCTTGATTATTGAAGCGAATGAAACCCGTGTCATGGAACTGGCATTGATCGAAAATATCCAACGTGCCGATTTGAGTGCGATTGAAGAAGCGATGGCGTACGCCGAGATGCTCGAAGAGTTTAACATCACACAGGCAGAGCTTGCGAACCGGGTCGGAAAAAGCCGTTCCCACATCACGAACAGTCTCCGTTTACTGCAGTTACCGGTTGAGGTCCAGCAAGCCGTCATGGAAGAACGGTTATCGATGGGACATGCACGGGCTTTATTATCCTTAAAGCATCCACTGAAGATCGAACGGATGGCGGAACGTGTCATGCGTGAAAATTGGAATGTCCGGCGCCTCGAACAGGAGTTGCGTGAAAAAAAACAGGTGCGTCCGGTAACTAAGCAGTCAACCGAACTGGATTTCATCGAAGAAACGTTACGGGAACGGATTGGGGCGACTGTCCGCATTAAGATGACGAAACAAGCTGGAAAACTCGAAATTGATTTTACGGACGAGGACGATTTAAACCGAATTCTCGAACTGCTTTTATCTGAAGAAGATTAACAGCAAAGGATCCATTCCAGTATGGTACTTGGAATGGATCCTTTTTTTGAAACTTACAGGATAAAGGAAAGGAGAAACACTGCCCTTAAATTGAACGTGGTGTGAAGGAGATGGTCGTACGTGTTGTCTCAGCTGCTAATTTCGTATCGAGCAAGGCAAAACTATCAGCGACGAGTTCAGCCAACGCATAAACAAGATGGAGGCGTGTATTTTGAAGGATCATCATTTCCATAAAGCCACTGACATTGACGACAGCTTTAATATTAAAATCACCGACAGCCGGTAATTCTTTTTGGACACCGGCACCAGGAGCAAGCGGACCTTCCGAGAAGAAGACATGACCGACACTTGAAAGGCGGCCGAGACAGGCATCGATGGCGATGACGAGCGGACGGTAATGTGTCGTTTGAATCGAATGAATGGTTTCGGCCAGATTCAATGCATGGACCGGTTTGGCTAATGTCCCATAGACATGCATGTTCGCAGGTCGGTTTTTTTCCAAAAAAGTACCGACGAGCGGTCCGAGAGAGTCACCTGTCGATCGGTCGGAACCGATACAAACGAGGACGACGGGACGGTTTTCCTTCATGGCATTGACCTGTTCATGTAATTGTTCCGCCAGTCGTTCCTTAGCGAATGGTTCCGTATATTCTAAAAAGAAAGAATAGGGCTTTTTTTCGTGAGAATGAAAACGGAAATTCATCTGGATCATCCTTTCTTCTCCTGATGTCAGCATCCTGGTGTCGTGGTGAGAGTGAAGGCGTTCTGTAATGATTTTCCTTTCCCGGTTTTTGTGAAAATCTAACGTCAAAATCGGTTCTTTGGTTGAAAGTCATTTAAAATCACGTATACTGTCGTAATAGAGAGAAGTCGAAAGGATGGAGAGAATGGCTACCAATAAAGACGTACAGGATTCAGTCGCCCAGGTTGACCGGATTCTAGACCAAGTCATGGACGCAGACATGTGGATCCGCTTTGGATTGAAGTTATTGATCGCCCTGATTATCATCGCCGGTTTTTATGTACTGATGCGTATTTTAACAGGTGCGGTTTCGCGATTATTTACGATTCGAAAAATCAATGAGCATGATTCATTGGCGCAACGCCAAAATGAAACGTTGTTGAAACTGCTCCAAAATGCTATCCGTTATGTTCTTGGAATCGTCATGCTCTTGACGGTCCTCAGTCAGTTCGGAATCAACATTACAGGTCTTGTCGCCAGTGCCGGTATCGCCGGTCTTGCCATTTCGTTTGGGGCAAAGAACCTGGTTCAGGATATCATTACCGGGGCCTTCATCATCTTTGAGCGACAGTTTAAAGTCGGTGACTTCGTCCGTGTCGGTTTGATTGAAGGGGTCGTCACAGAACTCGGAATCCGGACGACGAAGTTAAAAGGATTGAATGGAGAAATCCACATCATTCCGAACGGACAAATCTTACAGGTGACGAACTTTTCCGTCGACAACAGTTTTGCTTTAGTCGATGTGCAAGTATCGTATGAAGAAGATTTGGAACGGGTCGAACAGGTCTTGCATCAAATTGCTAACACGACGACGGAAAAATATACCGACATGTTTATCGAGCCGATCCAAATGCTTGGCGTCCAGACACTTGGACCGTCAGAAGTCGTCTACCGCCTGATGGCAGAAGTGCCACCGATGCAACATTTCCAGGCCGGTCGTTTGATCCGGAAAGAACTCAAGCAGGGACTCGAACTGGAAGGAATTAAGATTCCGTATCCACGGATGGTCATGATGAATACAGAACAAGGGAATGGTGGTCAAGCCGATGATGCCAAAAACGTACAATCTTCATGATTATGTCGAAATGAAAAAACAACATCCTTGCGGAACGAACCGTTGGCAAATCATTCGTGTCGGGATGGACATCCGCATTAAATGTCAAGGATGCGGAGCGAGTATCCTGATGCCGCGCCGCGACTTCGATAAGCGTTTGAAAAAAGTCTTACCTGAATGAATACGAGCAAACCCCTGGCGACCGGAAAAGGTCTTCAGGGGTTTGTTGCTGTTCCTTTAATCAAATACAAGACTGCTTTAAACTACAGCAAAACGTACATGAAACAATCTTGTCTTAAAAAAAGAAGACACATCTCCTTGCTTAAAAAAATTGAACTATCTATAATTGTGAAAGATGTGCTGACGTGGTGTAATCATTCTACCCACTGCGGCCGCTAGCACGGATTTCCTAGGAAATACCGAAAAGGAGGAATTCCAAGTGGGATTAACAGCCGGAATCGTTGGCTTACCAAACGTAGGAAAATCAACACTTTTTAACGCAATTACACAAGCAGGCGTCGAGGCGGCGAACTACCCGTTCGCAACCATCGATCCAAACGTCGGTGTCGTCGAGGTGCCTGATGCACGTCTTCGTAAATTGACAGAACTCGTCAATCCGAAGAAAACGATCCCAACCGCATTCGAATTCACGGATATCGCCGGAATCGTCAAAGGAGCTTCAAAAGGAGAAGGGCTGGGAAACAAATTCTTAGCCAACATTCGTGAAGTCGACGCCATCTGTCAGGTGGTCCGCTGTTTCATCGACGAGAACATTACACACGTTTCAGGAAAAGTCTCACCAATCGACGATATCGAAACAATCAATCTTGAATTGATCCTTGCCGATCTCGAATTGGTTGAAAAACGGATCCAGCGTGTCCAAAAACAAGTGAAGTCACGCGATAAAAATGCAGCGGGCGAACTGGAAGCACTTGAAATCGTCTTGGCGTTACTGGAAGACGAAAAACCGGCACGTCTTGCTGAGTTAAATGAAGATCAGGCAGCGATCGTCAAGCATTTCCAATTGTTGACGATGAAACCGATGCTTTATGTTGCAAACGTCGGTGAAGACGAAGTCGCAGACGCCGACAGCAATGAAAATGTGCGGTTAGTTCGTGAATTTGCAGCGAAAGAAGGCGCAGAAGTCATCATCATCTGTGCCCGGATCGAAGAAGAGATTGCTGAGCTTGAACCGGAAGAACGCCAAGAGTTCCTCGTTGACCTCGGAATCGAAGAATCCGGTCTGGATCAGTTGATTCACGCAGCGTACAACACGCTTGGTCTTGCGACGTACTTCACAGCCGGTGAAAAAGAAGTTCGTGCCTGGACGTTCAAAAAAGGCATGAAAGCACCACAATGTGCGGGTGTCATCCACTCGGACTTCGAACGCGGTTTCATCCGTGCGGAAGTTGTT
Source organism: Exiguobacterium sp. Helios (assembly GCF_014524545.1). Lineage (NCBI taxonomy): Bacteria > Bacillati > Bacillota > Bacilli > Caryophanales > Exiguobacterium > Exiguobacterium sp. Helios. The sequence continues at coordinate 235,868 of NZ_CP053557.1, read as the reverse complement.
GCTTACGAAGATTTAGCAGCTGCTGGAAACATGGCGACCGTGAAAGAACAAGGCCGTTACCGTTCTGAAGGGAAAGAATATGTCTTCCAAGACGGCGATGTCGTCACATTCCGCTTCAATGTTTAAGAGAAGCGAACGAATCGTTATTGCATAAACCAAAATACTTTGATAGTATTAACAAATGTGAGTAATGAATTATTGCTCCTTGCTCGATGAATCGAGCCGCCAGTCCAAGAGGAGGTGACAGATATGCGTAAATACGAAGTACTTTACATCATCCGTCCGGAAGTTGATGAGGAAGCACGAAAAGCTCTAGTTGAGCGTTTCAACAAAGTCCTCACTGACAACGGTGGTACAGTTGAAAAAACAACTGAAATGGGTAAACGTCGTTTTGCTTACGAAATCAATGATATGCGTGAAGGTTTCTACGTTCTTCTTAACGTGACTGCTGAACCAGCAGCTACAAAAGAACTTGACCGTCTCATGAAGATCAGTGACGATATCGTTCGCTTAATGATCACAAAAGACGAGAAATAAGCTGAAACAGGAGAGTGATTCTGATGATTAACCGCGTCGTTTTAGTCGGTCGGTTAACTCGTGACCCTGAAATGCGTTATACGCAGAGCGGGATTGCGGTAACGCGATTCACACTCGCTTGTGACCGTCCGTTTACAGGACAAGATGGGAAGCGAGAAGCTGACTTCATCGATTGCGTCGTTTGGCGCAAGCAGGCAGAGAACGTTGCTCAGTATTTGAAAAAAGGGAGCCTCGCAGGAGTTGAGGGTCGCCTTCAGATTAGTAGCTATGACGATAAAGATGGTCAACGTCGTTATCGTGCAGAAGTCGTCGCGGATAGTGTTCGATTCCTAGAATCACGCAATGCAAGCCGTTCTTCCGATAGTGATAGCTACTCTTCAAATTCAAATACAGGTGGAAACGGAAATGCTGCAGGATGGGGTTCACAGCAACAGCAGAACAACTCTTCCTCGCCAGCACCCGCTTCATCTTCATCGAATTCGGGCTTCGGCGCTGATCCGTTCAGCGGCGGCAGTTCGATCGATCTTTCAGACGACGACCTTCCATTCTAATGGGAGCGTCGGACTGAAAAATTTACTCTAAAAAGGAGGTTAATCACATGGCACGTCGTCCAGGTGGAAAACGTCGTCGTAAAGTATGTTACTTCACGTCGAACCACATCACTCATATCGATTATAAAGACGTAGAACTTCTAAAACGTTTCATTTCGGAACGCGGTAAGATTCTTCCACGTCGTGTGACTGGTACTTCAGCGAAATACCAACGTCCACTTACAATCGCAATCAAACGTTCACGTCAAATGGCTTTAATTCCATACGTAGCTGACTGATTACGGTCCAGCGCTTTTCCTTTTCGAAGGAAAGGCGCTTTTTTTCGCTTCGCTTTCAACCGGTCCGCCTTTTCGGTTATAATATACAAGTTACCGAATTTTTCATACGAGTATATTTAGTATACAAGGAGGACGCGATGGGGTTAGGTCAGCAAGTATCACCTGAACGAGAACAGCGCTTTTTTCGCTTCGTTCCGTATCTATTAATCGTGGCTCTACTTTTTGTCATTGCCGTCGATCACCCAATCATCGCAGCGGTTGGAGCCGTCTTGACGACGGCACTGTTTGTCCTTCATCTTTTGGAGGAACGACGTGGTCGGAAGTCATGGGAAAGCTACGTCGCCGGTATATCGATCCAGGTCGAAGACACCGGTCAAGATGCTTTGACGAACATGCCAATTGGAATTTTACTTTATGATGAAGAAGCACGTGTTACCTGGTTCAATGATCCGATGCGTGAGATTTTTGAGGACCTTGCCATGGGACACGTTCTGACGGATCTTGATCCCTTATTCGTTGAAATGATTGGCGTCGATGAGGATCAGGCGACGCTTGAAATCGGCGAATCAGTTTACCGTGTCTTTTCAAACAGCGAAAACCGGACTTTCTATTTGTTCGATATGACAGAAGAAGCCCAGGTCGAACAGCAACTGGTCGATAATCAGACGGTCATCGGTGTCATTTATCTTGATAACTATGATGAGATGACACAAGGGATTGAAGATCAGCTTCGCAGTGAATTGAACAGCCGGGTCACCCAGTTGTTAAATCACTGGGCCGCGGATCACGGCACTTACATTAAACGGACCGCTTCCGACCGTTATTTCATTGTGACGACGGAAGAGAATTTACGGATTTTGGAACGATCGAAATTTACGATTCTTGATACCGTCCGGGAAGAAACGAGTCAACGTGGTGTTCAGCTGACATTGTCGATTGGTATCGGATGTGGCAGTGATCCGATTCCGGCACTCGGTTTGATGGCTCAATCGAGTCTCGATCTGGCCTTAGGCCGCGGCGGTGATCAGGTCGTCATCAAGCGGGACGGGAAAGTTCGTTTTTATGGCGGGAAAACCAATCCGACAGAAAAACGGACACGCGTCCGGGCACGCGTCATTGCCAACTCGTTGCGTGATTTGATGCAGGAGTCGAGCCGCGTCCTCATCATGGGGCACCGGAATCCGGATATGGATTCCCTGGGCGCCTCAATCGGGATTTTAAAACTCGCCGAGATGAACGATAAAGAAGCCCATATCGTTCTTCCGGAAGCTGAAATCGGACAAGGAATCCGGCGGATGATGAATGAAATCAGCCAGGAACCGAAACTCGAGACCCGTTTCGTGAATGCGTTCCAAGCAGATCAATTGATTGATGATCAGGCGCTCTTGATTATCGTCGATACCCACAAACCTTCCCTGGTTGTCGTACCGGCCTTGCTGGAGCGTTTTGAACGGATGGTCGTCATCGACCACCATCGACGGGGAGAAGACTTTATTGAAGAACCGGTTCTCGTTTATCTTGAACCGTATGCGTCATCGACATCAGAACTGGTCACAGAGCTGATCGAGTATCAGCCGACGAATCAGAAACTGGCAATGCTTGAAGCGACAGCCTTGCTTGCCGGAATCATCGTCGATACGAAAGGCTTTACGCTACGGACCGGTTCCCGGACGTTTGACGCCGCTTCCTATCTGCGTTCGCAAGGAGCGGATACGGTTTTGGTTCAGGAGTTCCTCAGTCAGGACCTTGAGACATACGTCGAACAATCGCATATCCTCGAGCGGACGGAAGTTTACGCCGCCGGGATGGCGATTGCGACGGCTGAGCCCGGCGTCATCCATGATCAGGTCCTGATCGCCCAAACGGCGGATCAGCTGCTATCGCTCCAAGGAATCCGCGCGGCGTTCGTCATCGCGGAATTGCAGGACGGCAGAACTGCCATCAGTGCCCGTTCACTCGGTGAAGTGAACGTCCAGCTGATTATGGAGACACTTGGCGGTGGCGGTCATTTAACCAATGCAGCGACACAGATGACCGAATCGGTTCTGACCGTCGCAACCGAATTAAGAAAAGCGATTGACCACTATTTAGAAGATGAGACAAAAGGAGAGGAAACAGAATGAAAGTTATTTTCTTACAAGATGTAAAAGGCCAAGGTAAAACAGGAGACGTCAAGGACGTCGCTGACGCATATGCAAATAACGTATTGTTCAAAAAGAAATTGGCACGTCCGGCTACAACGGGAAACCTGAAGCAGCATGAAGCACATGAGCGTAAAGCGGCAGAAGAAGCGAAACAAGCGTTACAAGATGCGCAAGCATTGAAAGAAAAGATTGAAAAAGAAACGATCATCGTTTCAACAAAAACAGGTGAAGGCGGTCGTGTCTTCGGTTCTGTCACAAGCAAACAGATTGCAGATGAGTTGAAACAGATGGGGTACAAGATCGATAAACGTAAAATCGAACTCGAGCACCCGATCAAGACACTCGGCGTGACGAAAGTACCACTGAAACTGCACAATGAAGTCACAGCAACGTTAAATGTCCAGGTTAAAGAAGCGTGAGTAGAAAAGGGGACCGGTGATGAGTGATGTAATGCAAAATACGCCCCCCCAGAGCATTGAGGCGGAACAAGCCGTCCTTGGGGCGATCATGATCGATGCGGATCGACTGATCAGTGCGTCCGAACGATTATTGCCACAAGATTTTTATCGTGCGGCCCATCAACGGATTTTTGAAACGATGCTTGTGTTGTCGGATCGCGGAGAAGCCATCGATCTCGTAACCGTTACGGCGGAACTGAGTACGCTTGGCATCCTCGAGGAAGTCGGCGGTTTGCCGTACCTCGGTGAACTGGCGGAAGGGGTTCCGACTGCCGCAAACATCAATTATTACGTCAATGTCGTCGATCAAAAGTCGACCTTGCGCCGATTGATCCGGACCGCTAATGAAATCGTCACGGATGGTTATGAACGGCAAAATGAGGTCGACGTCCTGCTCAATGAAGCAGAACGGAAGATTCTCGAAGTATCACAAGGAAAAGGCAGTGCCAGCTTCATTCCGATCTCGGATGTTCTGACGAGTGCCTATGCGACGATTGATAAATTGCATAAACAGAGCGGTGAGACGACCGGGATTCCAACCGGCTTCCGTGATCTCGACAAAGTGACGGCCGGATTCCAGCGCAATGATTTAATCATCGTAGCCGCCCGTCCGTCTGTCGGGAAGACGGCTTTTGCCTTGAACATCTCGCAAAACGTCGCGACCCGTGCCGATGAGAATGTCGCCATCTTCAGTCTTGAGATGGGAGCGGAGCAGCTCGTCATGCGGATGCTCTGTGCAGAAGGCAATGTCGATGCCCAGCGTCTTCGGACCGGACAGCTTGAGGACGAGGACTGGGGCAAGTTATCGCTTGCGATGAGTAGTCTGTCACAAGCCGGCATCTACATCGACGATACACCGGGTATCCGTGTCAACGACATCCGGGCGAAATGCCGCCGTCTGAAGCAGGAACATGGTCTCGGGATGATCATGATTGATTACCTGCAGCTGATTCAAGGAAACGGCCGTTCAAGCGATAACCGGCAACAGGAAGTCTCTGAGATTTCCCGGTCCTTGAAGTCGCTCGCCCGTGAACTTGAAGTCCCCGTCATTGCGTTATCGCAGCTGTCACGGGGCGTTGAAAGCCGGCAGGATAAACGGCCGATGATGTCCGATATCCGGGAATCGGGAGCAATCGAGCAGGATGCGGATATCGTTGCCTTCTTATACCGCGACGATTACTACAATAAAGAAACGGAAGATGCGAACACGATCGAAATCATTATCGCGAAACAGCGGAATGGTCCGACCGGTACCGTCAAACTCGCTTTCCGGAAAGAATTTAATAAGTTCGTGGATCTCGAACCGAATAATTCCTATGCACCACCCGCCTAAATGGCTTAAAAACGCTTCCGTCTTCTGAGACAGAAGCGTTTTTTTAATCGTTATGTTTGAATATCTTGAAGAGAAAGGAAAAAAACGAATTAAAACCGTCTTTTAAACGAACGAAAAAGAATTGTAACATTTAATTGTTCGGTATTTGGTTGACTTCTGTTTTTTTCCGCGTTACACTTAGTCGTGGTTTTGAATCGTACGTGGAGGTGGATGAGAATATGTCATCAGTAGTAGTAGTCGGAACACAATGGGGCGACGAAGGAAAAGGAAAGATTACCGATTTTCTTTCGAAAAAAGCCGATGTCGTTGCTCGTTATCAAGGTGGAGACAATGCCGGACATACAATCGTATTTAATAATGAGACGTATAAGTTACACTTGATTCCATCAGGAATTTTTTACTCAGACAAGAAATGTGTCATCGGGAACGGCCTTGTCGTCAACCCGAAATCGCTCGTCAAGGAATTGAAGTATCTGCACGATCGTGGTGTTTCAACGGATAACTTACTGATTTCGAATCGGGCGCATGTCATCTTGCCGTATCATCAGTTGCAAGATCAACTCGAAGAAGAAGCAAAAGGCGACGCGAAAGTCGGAACGACACTTAAAGGAATCGGACCGTGCTACATGGATAAAGCAGCACGAATCGGAATCCGGATGGCTGATTTACTCGACAAAGAAACATTCGCCGAAAAACTAAAAATCGTTCTTGATCAGAAAAACCGGATGTTCACGAAGATGTATGATGCGGAAGCGATTGCTTTCGATGATATCTTCGAAGAATACTACGCATACGGTCAAGAGTTTGCGAAATATGTCTGCGATACATCAGTCGTCGTCAACGACAGCCTCGATAAGGGCGAAAAAGTCCTCTTCGAAGGGGCACAAGGTGTCTTACTCGACCTTGACCACGGGACGTATCCATTCGTTACATCATCTAACGCATCAGCCGGCGGTGTCGCTTCAGGTGTTGGTGTCGGTCCAGCCCGGATCGATCACGTCGTTGGTGTCTGTAAAGCATACACGTCACGTGTTGGTGATGGTCCGTTCCCGACAGAGCTGTTTGACGAAATCGGTCATCACATCCGGGAAGTCGGTCGTGAATACGGAACAACGACAGGCCGTCCACGCCGTGTCGGCTGGTTCGATTCAGTCGTCGTCCGTCACTCACGCCGGACAAGCGGTTTGACAGATCTTTCATTGAACTCAATCGATGTCCTGACAGGTATCGAGACGCTTAAAATCTGTACGTCGTATGAGTTTAACGGCAAACAGATCGATGAGTATCCGGCAAGTTTCCGCGATCTCGAAGCATGTGTCCCGGTTTATGAAGAGCTACCGGGCTGGAAAGAAGACATTACGCACATCCGCAAGTTTGAGGATTTGCCGATCAATGCGCAGAACTACGTTAAACGGATTGCAGATTTGACGAACATCTCCCTCGTGACATTCTCAGTTGGACCGGGTCGTGAACAAACGGTCGTTCTCCGTGATTTGTACGAAGAAGCTTAATGGTTGAAAAGTGGCAGTTCCGGATTTGAAATCTGGAGTTGCTTTTTTTATCTCTAATCAAGCGAAATCATTCACAAAATAAAGTGAACGAGCGTATACTAAAGGTAATGTTTCACGTGGAACGCACGATGTAAACGTATGATGAAGTCAACAGAGTGGCGTCGGGAGTTTCCGTCGCCACCTTTCTATATGCCTGAAAAACAGGTAAAATAGATTGAATAGAAATTATTAAGGGGGAACACCCAGTGACGGAACGTAAAATCCTCGTCGTCGATGACGAGCAACCGATTGCCGATATATTAAAATTTAAATTAGAAAAAGAAGGTTATAGTGTCGCCGTAGCAAATGATGGAGTGGAAGCACTCGAGAAAGTCGAAGAGTTTAAGCCCGATTTGATTTTGCTCGATATCATGTTGCCCTTGATGGATGGAATGGAAGTTTGCCGGGAAGTCCGGAAAACATCAAAAGTCCCGATCATCATGTTAACGGCAAAGGATTCTGAAATTGATACGGTCCTTGGCCTGGAGCTTGGTGCAAATGATTACGTGACGAAACCATTCAGCTCGCGCGAATTATTGGCACGGGTGAAGGCACACTTACGAAACGTCAATACGGTCGAAGCGACACCGGCAAATGCAGGACCGGGTCCATTGAAAGTAGGAGAACTGTATATCGATACGAATTCTCATACCGTCACACGACAGGATCAAAAAATCGAACTGACACAACGTGAGTTTGAACTGTTGCATTACTTGGCGAAAAACATCGGTCAAGTCATGACGCGTGAACACCTGCTCCAAACCGTGTGGGGATATGATTACTTCGGTGACGTCCGGACCGTTGACGTCACTGTGCGCCGTCTGCGAGAAAAAGTCGAAGATAACCCGAGTACACCAATCTATATCATGACCCGCCGTGGTGTCGGCTATTATCTCCAAGACGGGGAGAATGAATAACGATGTTAAAAGGAACGAACTTCTTCAAATCGATCCAGTGGAAACTTGTCGTCATTTATGCGTTGTTGATCTTAGTCGCGATGCAAGTCATTGGGGTTTACTTCGTTCGTTCTCTTGAAAAACAGTACATTACGAACTTCTCAAAATCTGTTGAAGACCGGGCCGGACTTGTTGCGTACAATGTCGGGAAGGAATTCGATAAGACAGGCGATGATGAGGCCTCCAAACGGCAGTTGTCTGAATCTCTTGGACAACTGCTGTCTGAGTTTAGTAGTGGCTCGACGTCAAGGAACGATATTCTCGAAGTACAAATCATTGATCAGGACTCGATCATTCAAGCGACGTCCGACGAGGACAATCAGTCAGCGGTCGGACAACGGGCGACGAATTCACTGATTAAAAAAGCACAAGCTACGAGTTCCTCCCGTGTCGATACCGTCCTCGATCCGACGACGGAAGACAAGATTCGGATCTTTGCAGTCCCCGTTACCTCGGAACGGACAGGTGCAACGACCGGGATGATTTACGTCCGGGCTTCGATGGAGTCGATTTATTCTCAGATGCAGCAAGTCACACGCATCTTAGCAACGGGGACAGTGATTGCACTTGTCATCACCTCGATTCTCGGTGTCCTGTTATCAAGGACGATTACACGGCCTATTTCGGATATGCGGCGCCAGGCAATCGAGATGCGGCGCGGGAACTTCTCGCGGAAGGTTAAAGTCTATTCCGATGACGAAATTGGTCAGTTGGCACGTTCCTTTAATGAACTGACGGATGAATTACTCGAAGCGAATGCGACGACGGAAGCCGAAAGGCGGAAATTGACGAGTGTCCTTGAAAATATGACGGATGGTGTGATTGCGACGGACCGGACGCTACGTGTCATCCTGATGAACGACCAGGCGAAGGATATCGTCGGTGTCGATGAATCCGGTATCGTCGGGACGAATTTAAAGGATCTACTCGCGCTCGGAGACGACTTTATGATTCCGGAAGACGGCACGATGCCGCCCCGTTTGCTTGATTTTAGCAGCGAGGACGAACTGTTCCTTGTCCGGGCCTTCTTCTCACCGGTCAAAAAACACAGTGGACCGATTACCGGTATGATTATCGTCCTGCATGACGTCACGGAGCAGGAACAAGTCGAGCAGGACCGCCGTGAGTTCGTCGCGAACGTCAGTCATGAACTCCGGACACCGCTGACGACGATGCGGAGTTATCTCGAAGCCTTAGCGGAAGGTGCGTACCAGGATGAAGAACTGGCGCCACGGTTCCTGGAGACGACACAAAACGAAACGGAGCGGATGATCCGCCTCGTGACCGATCTGTTGCAACTGTCGAAAATGGACAGCAAGGAATACAAGATGAACAAAGTCCGGTTTGATTATATTCAATTCTTAAATGATATTCTCGATCGCCACGATATGACGAAACCGGAACGGATTCAGTTCCGCCGCAAGATCATGAAACGGAAAGTCTACATCCGCGGGGACCAGGATAAGTTGATTCAGGTCGCGGATAATATCTTAACGAACGCGATCAAGTATTCACCGGAAGGCGGTACGATCACCGTCCGGACGATGTTACGGGCGAAACGGATCGTCATCAGCATCAAAGACGAAGGAGTCGGGATTCCAAAAGCGAACCTGCAGAAAATCTTTGAACGCTTCTACCGGGTCGATAAAGCACGGGCACGGAAGATTGGTGGAACCGGACTCGGTCTTTCGATTGCCAAAGACGTCGTTTCGGCACACGGTGGTGACATTTGGGCAGAAAGCGAATGGGGACGCGGGACAACGATTTACTTTACGCTTCCATACGAGGTGATCGAAGAGGTGGATATCGGATGACGAAACAGCGACTGAAATCCATCGCTTTGATTCTTCTGGTCAGTGCCTCAATCGTGCAAACCGCCATGTTATGGACGTATCATCCGAGCAGCGAGTCGATTGAACAGGAACAGGTATCGTTTAATGAAATCGATACCTCAAAGACGGTCGAAGGAAATCAGCTGATTAATCCGGAGTTGGTCATCTATTCGAACGGTGAAAGTGCCTATCAGACCCAAATCATCGGTCGGACGATTCTGAACCGGATTGGCGCCTCGTTTGATGTCGGTGTCCTGGTTTTGACCGATAAGGCGTCAGATATTCCGGTCAGCAAACGGAGTGTCGAGATGATTTTCCCGACGCCGATCAGTTCAAAGATGCTCGAGGAGTTGCTCGGGGAAAAACAAATTGCGATGTCAGAGCCGATCAAACGGCTCTATCTGCTCGATTATGAAGGACCGATCCTTCGACTGGAGTCGACGACGGGACGATTTAAGGATTTTAAATTAATCGGGGATGAGACGGTCTTAAAACGTCTATTCGCCTATGATAAGAAAAAACCGATGACGAAAGTCGAGCTCAAGGGCGGTGACTACACGTATGTCCCAAGCGGCGCGACGAAACTGGAAGAAGTATTCGTCTACGATGATGTTTCACAGGATCCGAAGCCGCTCAGCCGGATCGAGAGCGCGTTCTTTACGGAAAACTCGAACGTCCAACAAATCAAGAGCCGGGATGACCTGGACGTTTTGACGGACGGTGTCAGTGTTTCGACCTACGACCGGGATTATAATGCGTTCCGTTTTAATACATTGTCTCCGAACACCCAAACCTCGTCCGTCGATTACAGTACAATCGTCAGTTACATCAACATCCATGGCGGATGGCTCGATCCTGTGACACAACGCAGCGGTTTCCGCTATTACTTTGATCAGATGTCGAAAGCGGAAGAGGAACAGGCGGCGACGTTCCGATTGTATTTGAACCGATACCCGATTTTTGGTGAAACAGGACCGTTACTTGAACAACCGGACTTTGATCTCGCGACCATCAAAGTAACGTTCGAAGAAAATCAAATCCGTTCGCTCAGCCGCAGTATGATTCGGGCGGATCGGAAGCTGTTGCTCCGGGAAACGACATTGCCATCCATCGATCAGATTGAAAAACAGCTTCAATCCGCCGACATGTTGGATGAGATTTCCGGTATTCGGATGGGATATGAAATGACGTACGAAATTGAAACGAGTCGTTATGCCTTGTTTAAGCCAAATTGGTTCGTCAAACGAAACGGAAAATGGACCACGGTTGATCAAGCTATCGGAAAAGAGGGATAATGTTTCATGGATTGGAGTAAAGCAAAAACGTTACTGATTTTGACGTTCCTGATCCTGAACGCCTATCTTGCCGTTCAGTTGATGGACCGAATGATTGATCCCCGAATCGTCACGACGAATGCGGACGGGAAAACTGTTTTGAAAGAACGAAAAATTGATGAAAAGAAACTGCAGACCGTCTCGAAAGAAATTGGTTATTTGACGGCGGAAGTCGATACGAGTTCATTGGCTCCTAAACCAGGCTCTTCGATCCAAGATGCCGTCACATCCGTCAAAAATCAAATCGAGTGGTCGGTTCGTCTGACGAAGCCGTTCCCGCTCGAAGCGAAAGCAATGCGGGATTCGGCAACATCGTTTGTCCAATCGTCGGCTGCATACGGGACCGACTACACGTTTTGGAAGTATGACAGCAAACACAATGAGATGACGTTCGTTCAGACGTATAAGGAACAACCGTTATACTCGACACCGCAACAGTCGCGAGAGGATGACGCGATGATTGGTCCGTCGTTACTTGTGCTCCAGTTGAACGAGCAGAAGGAAGTCGTCAGCTACAAACAACGTCACTTAAACAAAGTCGTCCGTCAGGCACAGGATGTCACGTTATTATCGGCGAGTGAGTCCGTCATTCAACTGTCGGAGCAGGGATTATTCCCTGCTTCGAAACGAATGACGAGCCAAAAGCTCGGTTATTTCTGTCTTGTGACAGAAGGAACAAAATCGGTGCAGATTTTACCGCCGACGTGGCAGATTGAACTGAACGGAGAAGAACTGTATTTCGTCAATGCGATCGACGGCGGAGTCCAGACCATCGAACGGCTTGATACCGTTTCAGAGAAATGAGGAATGCACGATGAGCCTACACTACAGCGTCCTTGCCAGTGGCTCGACGGGGAATGCCCTCTATATCGAAAGTGAACAGACCCGCCTGCTCGTCGACGCCGGCCTGACCGGAAAAGCGATGCTCGCCCTGTTCGACCAGATTCACCGGTCGCCGGATCAGATTGACGGTTTGTTCGTCACCCATGAACATTCGGATCATATCAAAGGCGTCGGCATCATGGCGCGGAAGTACAACATCCCGCTTTATGCGAACGAAAAGACGTGGGCGGCGATGGAAGCGAAGATCGGCAAAATCGATCCGGCGCTGAAGTTCCTCTGGGAAGTCGGTGAGGTCAAACAGTTTGGCGACATCGAAGTCGAATCGTTTAACGTCAGCCATGACGCGGCCGACCCGATGTTCTTCCAGTTCGCCCATGAAGGAAAACGACTCGCCCACATCACGGATACGGGTTACGTCTCGGACCGGATGAAAGGTGTTATCCGCGGAGCCGATGCCTATATCTTTGAAGCGAACCATGATATCGGGATGCTTCAGATGGGGCATTACCCGTGGAGCGTTAAACGGCGGATCCTCGGTGATTATGGACACGTCTCGAACGAAGACGCGGCGATCGCGATGAGCGAAGTGCTCGACGACCGGACGAAACGGATCCACATGGCCCACCTGAGTAAGGACAACAACATGAAGGAACTCGCCCGGATGAGTGTCTCGCAGACGCTCGCGAGCCGCGACGTCGACCTCAGCAAAATCCAGTTGCTCGACACGGATCCGGTCATTCCGACACCGCTTTTGAAGCTTTGATTATGGGAAATTACTGAATATGCTCAAAAGACCCCCACATTTGGCTAACTCGCCACGTGATGGGGGTATACTTGTGTAAAGAGAGTCTAGAAGGAGGCATGTGTCGATGGATCGACCAGAAGAACCACGGAACGAATCAGATCAGCCTTACGCATCGACCGATGAGACAAGCAGCTTTCTGCCGCGGCGACCAAATGAAGACGAGCCGGTCAGTCCCTATCGTGAATCATATGAAGAAGAACCACCTGCACCAAAACGCCGCGGCGGCGGGAAGGCCTTTTTTGTCGGCCTGATCGGCGGGATCATCGGTGCTCTGTTGATTGCCTTGATCGCCTGGCCGTTTGTCCGTGATGAGATGACGAGTCCGGCACCGGTCTCGACGGCAACACCGGAACAAGCCGCATCAAACGCGACGGAATCGGAAAACGATATCGTCAGTGCCGTCGGTCAGACGAAGGAAGCGGTCGTCAGCGTGACGAATCTGCAAAGTTCGTTCCAAGGTGCCGATCAGGAGACCGGTGCCGGATCGGGTGTCATCTACAAAAAAGACGGCAACAAAGCCTATGTCGTCACGAACTATCACGTCGTCGAAGGTGCGAGCCGTCTGTCGGTTACGTTGTCCGACGGAACGGCACTCGAAGCGAAAGTGCTCGGGGAAGATCCGACATATGATTTAGCCGTGTTATCGATTGATGCATCAAAAGTGACACAAGTCGTGAAGCTCGGAGATTCGGATACGTTACGTGCCGGGGAGACGGTTCTTGCAATCGGGAATCCGCTCGGGATTTTTGCGAACTCGGTCACACGTGGTGTAATCAGTGCCCAGGAGCGGACGGTGCCGGTCGATACGAACAAGGACGGACAGCAGGACTTCAACACCGAAGTCATCCAGACCGATGCCGCGATCAATCCGGGTAACTCGGGCGGCGCGCTCATCAATACGTCCGGTCAATTAATCGGAATCAACTCAATGAAGATTGCCGAAGCAAGCGTCGAAGGGGTCGGTTTTGCGATTCCAATCAACGAAGCATTGCCGATTATGCGTGATCTCGAACAAAACGGTGAAGTGATTCGTCCGCAACTCGGGATTCAGATCCGGGACGTTCAGGAATTCCCAAGCGGGTTCCGGGAAGATCGTCTGAAACTGCCGAGTGACGTCAACCGCGGGATTGTTGTTGTCGGTTTGACGAAAAACAGCGGAGCAGCAAAAGCGGGGATGAAAGAAAATGATGTCATCGTTGAGATCAACGGAAAAGACATCAGATCATTTGCTGATTTGAAAAGTGTCCTCTATCGTGACGCTAAAGTCGGCGACAACGTCAAAGTGACGTTCTACCGGGGCGGCGAGAAGCAGACACTCGATGTCAAACTGTCGGCGCAAGCGGCGACGGTACAATAACAGATTCAGATCAACTACTCGTATGCGTGCGGGTAGTTTTTTTGTGCACAGAAAAGATGGTGTCTCCGGTTCTCATCGTGATTCGCGGTCACGCGCTTTCCTCAGGCGAGGAACAAGCCGCGGGCTTCTTGCCTGTCGGTGTCGATGCCCGGTTCTCGTTTTCCTCTGACAGCGCGGGCGAGCCGCGCTTTTTCCTGTAGGAGTCGTGTGCAGCGGACACGATGAAGTGATTGGTGGTAAGGGAGGAAGCAGATCAAGGAAGTAATTCCAAAGAAGAGGTGTGGATAACTTTTTTCGGCCGGGGGAAGTCAATTTTTGTTATACTGGTAGCGGATAAATGTGGATAACTTAAAAGGAGGAAAAGACCTGTGGATAAATATGTCTGTTTAGAACACGTCGAGTTAGCGCTCGACGAAGTAGTCGATGAAACGGAAGAGTACCCGATTTTAGAAGAGGTACCGGCAGAGAAAAACGTCACGTGCGAGTACTGTGACCAACCCGCGACATATCTTGTGTCAAGCAAAAAATAATTATCAACATGTGGACATGTGGATAACTCTGTGGATAACTCCTGAATTTTCTGTCAGAAAGCGAGAAAAATGATGCAAATTACCATTATCACGGTCGGAAAGCTGAAAGAGAAGTACTTGAAGCAAGGGATTGCCGAATATATGAAACGGCTTGGCGCCTATTGTTCGATTCAAGAAATCGAGGTGCCGGATGAAAAAGCACCGGAACAATTAAGTGACGCCGAGATGCAGCAAGTGAAGAAAAAAGAGGGCGAACGGATTTTAGCGAAGATCGGACCTGATGTTCATGTCTATGCACTTGCTATTGAAGGAAAGCAACGGACGAGTGAACAGTTTGCGACAGAACTCGATCGACTGGCGACGTACGGCAAAAGTAAAATCGCGTTTGTTATCGGCGGATCGCTTGGTCTGGCACCGGAAGTCATGCAGCGGGCGAACGATACGATTTCCTTCTCGAAGATGACATTTCCCCATCAATTGATGAAGATGATTCTGTGTGAGCAGATTTACCGGGCATATCGGATTAATCGAAATGAGCCGTATCATAAGTAAAAATCAGGTCGCAAATCTTTAATATGGTTTGTGGCCTTATTTTTAAGTACGGAAATGTTTACATAGCCATCAATATAAATCGCAAGAAAAACATGGCTTATGATGCAACAGTAAATTAACTATTAAAGGAGTGATTGAAATGAAAGAAAAACGCAATAATACTAATGAAAGTTCAAAATTGCAGGAGGATAATGACCAAGAGGTTCTTACAGGAATGGAAATGTTTCTTCAAAGAGCCAAACTACCGAAAGCAAAAATAGCTGAGTTTGATGAAGTATTTAGAATGAAGTTAATGGCTACTCCAGAACTCGGAAAAGACATATTGAATTTTATCGTCAATCTCTCTGATCAGAATCAGAAAGTACATGATAAGGTGATTTCTGTTCATCAAACTACGATAGATCATTTGTTTAAAAGATTAGATAAAGAGCATATAACTGAAGAAGAAATCGGAATGATTTATGGGGAGCTACGATTTTTAACAGAACAGGTCGATAAAGCGAGAAAAGAGTGGAAAGATACTGTAGAAAAAATTGCTGCTGGCACTTTAATGTTAGTTACTAGTGCTTTTGGAACCTATATTGTTAATAAATTAAGTAATAAAGGTAAGAATTAAAGTACTGAACTTCAAAGACTTAAATGTCGAATTATCGTTAGATCAGAATTGAAAGGATTATATATTTGGATAAATTTGTATTGATAATAATGTAGTAATTCTGAATACTATATCTAAAAATGAGGAGTTTGCAAGATGCAAAAATTGGTTCTAAAAATGTTTACAGTTTTATTGATGATTGGTGTATTAGTCGTATGTGGCATTCTGTTCTTTAAACCGTCTATAATCTCTACCAGTAAAAGTTCTGATACCGCATTGGTAAAAGAACAATTAGTTGAGTTATCTGAATGGACTACTTTGAAATATGAGTACAGCAAGGTAATAATCAGTCGAAGCAGTAAAAATGTACCTTTGATTGATCTTAAATTAGCTGAAGCAATCAAGTTAATTGAATACGATGGTTATTTGAAAGCAGGTACAGACTTATCTAAGCTACAGCTGTCTTATAACGAGACAACAAAGCAATTATTAGTTAAGGTACCGAATTCAAAGATACTTGATAACGTAGCAGATACAGACACAGCAAAGGTAACGGATGTTAAAGGTGATCTATTTTCAGATTATCAATCGCAACAAATTTTTGATGATATCAACAAAGAAAAAAATAAAATTGAAAAGAAAAAAATCGAGCAAGGATTTTTAGAAGAGGCAGATGTAAGAATTCAAAAATTATTAACGTCTTTCCTCAAGACAAATGGATATAGTAAAGTAACAATTGAATTTTATTAAATGAATTACACAAGACGATCATGTGTTAGATGATCGTCTTTTTTAAACGATGAATAGAAATAACGCAACAAGAGGAATCTCTTATTCATAATCAATAAGGTTAGTAGAAAATTTCTCATCCTTGGAGAAAATCCTTCGGTGGTACAATCAGTCCTCCAGTATATTTTTGCTTTCAAAGAAGCATCTAGTACCATTCCCTGAGCGAGAAAAATTGCGCAACTTCAATATAATCTGTCTGCTTCAAAAGGAGAGTTGCCAATGAATGCCTCGAATGGACTCCACAAACTCTGGAGAGAAGAAATAGATAATTCGAAACTACCGGAGGTAATAAAAGGAGTAGTTTTCTCAGCAAAAAACTATTAAAAACAAAACAAACACTGTACTGGAGGTCGCTCATGAACTGGATTGAACTAAAAGAGGAATCAGAAATCAGGGAATTACTTGAGGACTTTGGTTATTTTCATGATGGCTGTTTGAAGGAGATGCATATGTGGACCGAAACGTATGTTGATGAGGGTCTGACGATGGCTGTTCCAAGCGAATTAGATACAAACGTCAAACTGTTATTTCAGCGCCAGTTTAAAAACCCGTCCGCGATTGAATTATGGTTTGAAGGTGTAACAGGAATTCATATCCTTCCGACACCAGAAAATTTCGCCTCGATACTTTTTGAGGCTATCATTTTAAAACAGAACGATACTTATTACTGGTCAGATGATATTGATTTCGATCCGAGCACTATCGAACAGAACGTAAGCTGGATATCAGCTAAAAAACTTAGATGGAGAGAAAGAAATGATTGGATGGGAAAACAGCATCGATATGGGAGTAAGGAATAAAAATGAAGCACCTTTTGTTTTAGGATTTCATCAATTAAATTTAGGTCATATTCAAAATCAATACTAAATAAAAAGTGCGCTTGAAAAAATAACCGGTGAGGTGAGAAGGCATCATGTCATGGAAACACCAGATGTATTTACATATTTATGCTCAGCATACCAATCATCAAGAATCCTTTATTGTTGGCAATAAACAAGCATTATTGAAATTAAGAGATCTGATCGATGAAGCGCTGGTTGAAACTACGGCTGCTGAAGGCGGCTTTTTCTCATCAGATGATGAAGGGTACGAAGTTTACATTGGTCTGGTCAAAAATCAGGAAGTGTTTCAGTCATTGGAAATGCCCTATACGGAGCAGTTTGGGGATCGGAATGATCAAAGACATTTTATCAATTTGAAAAATGATCCTAATGCACCTTATGATCCGATCATTCTTTTCAAAGAAACGAAGCCATCAGAAGAATGACGTGTATTCTTCTGCTTTTTTATATTCTTATTTCTTAACTAAAATGGACTTAATAGGTACAAATCATCAAATGATTGCCGTCGAGATCTTTAAGATTGAACCAGTGACCGTGTTCAATTTCTGTCGTCAATTCGATGCCTTTATTCTTCATATATGTATAAGATTGTTCGATATTGTTTGTATTAAAATGAAAAAGTGGCGTATTGAGAATGTTGTCTGGTGAAAAAATTTTGCTGTCTAACATGATGTCTACACCATTCATCGGAATGACGTACAGGTGACCACACAAAATCTCACTGTCGGATGTAAGCCGAGCAGATCACAGTACCAATCTCGGGATTTTTCGATGTTACTGACGGGAATGAAGATGGTCCCGACCTGAGTTAAAATCGGATTCATAGGCAACCTCCTTATTTTGAAAGCACTATACCATCTAAGTAGTCCCGCTCATTTGAAAAATATTTGTTTGCGATCAAATCATTCGAAACTAGATATGTTCCGTGTAATTCGCCCCGCTTGATGCCGAAGTAACACGTATTTGGAGCTAGCAGACTGGTTTGTTTCTTGATGTTTTCCGGTGAGAGTTCAATCCAGTTCAATTCGTTTTCTGCAAGAGGAATGCGCGCCGCAAAAATGGAATGATCTTTGTGAATGGAGACAATCAAATCTTTGGTCTTTAGTTGCGCTGGATTGACATGGGCTAAAATCGGGTCAGCACACGTTGCAATAAATCCACCAATCGTAGTAGATTCAGATGCTTGAATGAATTCATAAATCATGACGTTGCCTCCTTATACATAATGGTCAATCTACCTTCTTTTTTTTTGTTAACATTGCTATAACTACACCAAAAGTGACCGTAATCAAACCGATAAAACCCTGTGGGATGTTCCCATACAACAACATGAAAATACCGGCACTGCTTATCGCTACACCTGATCCAATCAAAACTTCTCTCATACAGAACTCCCTTAAATAAATTATTTGATAAATAATTCTCATCATGAATCAAATATATTCGATAAATAGGAGCAACATCAATCGACGTATTTTTAATATTTAGTAACGAGTAAGTGAAAAACGTATAACGACCTGTAGATTATTTAGGATAGCGTATGTATTTTCGCTGCCCTTCAATTATTGGTTTATTTTCTTCTATCATTTTATTGTAATTCAAGGTGATCATCGTTTCAAAATCGTCATCTATGATAAGGTTCAGATTGTCCATACTCTTACGCATTTTCCTAGGGTTACCACTAATACCTTGAACGAATTTTTTAGATTGTCGATCAAGTTTTCTCCATTGTTTTGTTGTCTTTAAAAAAGAAGAGAAGGCATGTATTTCATCATTGTTATCAAGTAAAATTTTTAAATTTAAATATTGATAAAGTGTCAATAAATTTGCTGCTTCCTGTGTTTTAATAATGTCTTTCATAAAGATTTCCCGACGTATTAATACATCAGTCTCATAATATTGCTTATATTCAGTTACTAATGAAAATATTTTTTGTTGATTTTTCCAAAGCTCTGAAAATGCTTCTTTTCCAGTCAATACAGATAAATTAGAGTCATCAACAGGTATACTGAGCGGTTGTGTAAAATAGTTTGCATTAATTTTTAAAAAATCTTTGCCGATATCAAGTACATTATGATTTAAGTCGGCAAAAATCGACAAGTGTCTTTGAGCCTCTAGTGCCTCGTCGAGCTTTTCATCACCAATTGTCAAATATGCTGTTGCCACAGGAGCATTATTCTTAGTAAATCCAGCCATATAATAAGGCGTTCCATTTACCATCCAATAAACCGGATTAACAAACGCTCCCTCTGTCCATTTCTTATACTTTTTTACTTTTTTCATGAGCAGTTTAGTAACTGAATCATCCATTTCTATATCGCCTCCTTTGAATATTATTACCAAATAATAGCACTATCTAAACTATGGGTATGTGAATTCCGTGTTTAAGAACTGAGATAGTATTTTTAAAATATGTTGTAATAAAAAATCCCTTTATAAAGATAAGCAGATTCATTTAACTGCTCGTTTTATAAAGGGAGATATCAAAAGAATTATATTATTTTATACTTTTTATGTCCGTTCCAGCACTGTCGCGAGCATCCGGTGAACGACTTCGTGATCGCGGATATCATGCAGCTGATAATCCTTGCCGGGTAACGTGTAAACGTCGGTTGAGCCGACATATGAGATGGCGAGTTCGAGTTTGCCATCTTCCTGGCAGGTCGTCCGCAGTTCCAGTTCGCCGCTGATGACGCCGACTTCATTCGTCATCACACCATGCGTGGCGGTAAAAGTAGAGGTTTTCGTTTCCATCGAATCGACTCCTTCTTAGTATGTACAGGTGTTCAGCATCGTTTGCAGTGCTGTTTTTTCAGAGGATTGGAGACTTAAGCCCCAACGACTTTTCGTATTGATCCACATCTTCGAGTACGCACAGCTTGCGCCGGCACGGGTTGGTTTCCATGTCGATGGATCCTGGTCACCTTTTGAACGGTTCGAGCTTGCAGAGACGGCAATCAATTGCGGACCGTTGAGGTCGTTTGCGAATGCCTGACGTGTCGTTGTCGTCCAGCTGCTTGCACCCGAACGCCATGCTTCCGCGAGCGGCACGACATGATCGATGTCGAGATCGGACGGGTTCGTGAATGTCAGTCCATCATAATAACTGTACCATGAGCCGGACGTAACCGGACAGCTTCCGACGTAAGAATCCGCATCGCGTTTCAAGACGACTTGACGCGTATCACAACCGCTTCCTTGGCTGCTCCAATGTGGGAAGAGATCACGGGAGTAACCGGTCATCGTACTTTCGGTTTTGACTGTCAGTGCGTTGAGCTCAGATTGAGCCGTCGCTTTTGACGGGATGCCGGACGGGAGTGCGGAAACGGGTGAGAGATCGAACTGAAACGCAGTGAGAAACAAAACAAACGATACGGCGAGTAGCTTGATTTTCTGGAACATGAATTGCCTCCTCTTATGTAAGTATGATGAGAGAATCCTCTCAACTCACTCAGTATGCCACCGAATATTTTGGATAGGGTTAAAATAATGTAAACATTACAAAAGTTGAATACTTTTGATTAAAAATATTTTTTTAAAAATAAGACTAAAGTAATATAAAAAAGAAGTTACTTGGAAAAATTAAAATTGCGGAGACTTTCAACATAAAAAAATTCAACTCTTGTATAGTAAAGGGGTACCTCTGTTCGATTTGGACAGGAGGCACTCCTTTTTTAGGAGCCACGAGGAATTCAAACGCCAAGGAGCTGAAACGTTATCATGAACAAACAAGACATCAGTGATATCCGTCGCCATTTTAAGGTCGATTCGGAACTACTTAAAATCAACGAAATTTACAATGTATATATCCGCAAGGAAACGAGTGAAATCTTCTATGAAGAAAGCCGTCCGTTCGCCTTTCTCGAACTCGAACAACAGGAGCTGTTCCTAGCGAACTTCAAGAAAGTCCTGACCGGGAAACTCGACATCAAGTTGTTTGAAGTTAAGTTCCAGCAGCCAGAAGAAGGCGCGACCGGACATACGCAACAACTGTTGTACGAAGGACTCTACACGGAAGAGACGGAAGACTGGACGGAACAGATGCAACAAATTGCGCTGAAGATGGTCCAGGACGTGCAGTACGACAATGATATTGTCGTCACGTTCATCCGCGGACAGTACTACAAGACGACAAAACGGCAGGAAGACGAGACGGAGGTCAACAAAAACGATGAAGTTTATACGACTCCGTTCATTCTCAGCAGTCTCAATCAGACGGAACTGCCGAAACAATCGCTTGTCTTCGACTACGTCGATCTCGAGTTCAAGTCGAATCTGCTGATCAACCCGGTCATCAAACTTGCGTCACCAATCGGTGGCTTTTTATTCCCCTGCTTCACGGATAATGCGGCGGACGTCAACCGTGTCCTTTATACGGCAAGCAAGCCGAATAAACCGGACGTTTTGTTCATCGAAAACGTCCTGAACGGCGAACAAATCGTGACGGCAGAAGAAGACAAAGCGGTATTTGAAGAAATCGTCAAACTGGTCATCGGCGAATCAGTCGATTCAAAAACGCTTGCGGGTGTCTATGAGGAAGTCAATCATCTGCTCGTCGTTGAGGACGAAAAGGAAGACGAGCCGGAAGACATCCCGATGCTGGACGTCAAAGAAGTCGAACGGGTCTTAAAGGCGAGCGGAATCGAAGACGTCAGTACGGAACAGGTCGAACGGGCCTTCAAAACAGTCATCGATGATACGACATACGAAATGAAGGCGAGTAACATCGTCCCGAACTATGAAGCGAAATCAATTAAGATCAATACGAAAGTCGCGAACATCTCGGTCAGTGCGCAGGATTTGAAGTACATCAAGCAGGTCAATTACAACGGCAAACAATGTCTGCTGATCGAAGTCGAGGAAGATACCGTCATTGACGGCTTTACACTCGTTTCGGAAGAAAATATTTTAAGTTAAGTCAAAAAAGCCACTCGTTTCACGTCATTCCGACAAGGAAAACACGTGAAAGACAAGTGGCTTTTTTTGAATCATCCAGAATGATTGATTAATCGGATAAAGATGCGTATGATTGGTTTTGTAAGCGGTATCTTTTAACGAAAAGAGATATCCGATATTTTTTAATTATTTACGAAAGCGGTTTCGATACTTATTTTTACAAATGAATGATCTCTTATAAGCACGTCAGGAATTCGATAAAAGGAGGAAGAAACATGGGACAGAAGTATCAGCAATTGGTCGACCGGTTAGCGCAAAAAAAGACCGGCGAACGGCAGGATGGTGTCGAAGTCGTCATCAAACCGGTGCCGGACCGGCCGGAAAGCGGCGTACTTGATCCGCGCGTTTTAGAAGTCATGATGCAGCAACAGCAGGACAGTTCACCGGCCGGTCCTTTTTCACTCGAAGCAGCGCGGGCCGGGATGGGGTGGGTCAACACCGACCTGACAACGACAGACATCACGACGGAAGACATCATAATTCCAAGTGCGGAACAACCGATTCCGGCACGAATCTATCGTCCCCGGTCGACGGAACCATTACCGGTGGTTGTCTATTTCCACGGCGGCGGCTTTTTCGGCGGAACGCTTGAACCGGTTGAACATCCTTGCCGGTTGTTGGCGGAACAAGCGAATGTCGTCGTGATTTCGATCGATTACCGACTCGCACCGGAACATCCATTTCCAGCCGGTCTGAACGACTGTTTTACGGCCGTCAAATGGGTTTATGAACAGGCGGAAGAGCTCGGAATCAGCCGTACACAACTGGCTGTAGCCGGCGACAGTGCCGGCGGGAACTTAGCGACGGTCTGTGCCCTGCTTGACCGCGAACAACAGACTGAGATGATCCAGTACCAAATCCTGCTCTATCCGGTCGTCAATCTCGCGGCTCTGCCGACGGATGATTTCAACTGGCGTCTTGACGCATACGAGATGAATGAAAACCGGAAACTCCTTGAAGGAATCGTCACAGCCCTTGAAGACACGGATGGACTGTTGAACCGGTTGTACCTGCAAGGGACGACGGACGTCCAGGATCCACATGTCTCTCCGCTCTTCAGCGACAAGTTGGCAGGACTGCCTGACGCATTGATCATCACGGCGGAATACGATTACCTCCGTCTCGAAGGCGAAGCCTATGGGCGGAAACTCGCGCGGTCAGGCGTCAAAACAAAACGCATTCAATACAACGGCATGGATCATGCCTTTATCGAAAAGCTCGGGCAGTATCCGCAAGCGGAAGACTGCATCACGGAAATTGCAAACGGTCTGAAGAAACGGTTTGCGACTACACAACCAACAGGAGGATAAATCGATGACGACATATACATTAGATTGGAACGCCTATACGGCACTGGCAAGGCAGACGGTCGCAGAAGGAGCGGTCCTGCTGAAAAATGACAAGCAGACGTTGCCGCTGCCTGCGGGAACAACAGTCTCGGTGTTCGGACGCAATCAGTTCAACTATTACAAAAGCGGAACGGGGTCCGGCGGAATGGTCAACGTCACGCACGTGACAAGTCCGCTCGAAGCGTTGCAACAACATCCGGATGTGACGGTAAACCAGTCGTTGCTCGACGTCTATGAAGTCTGGCTGAAAGATCATCCGTTTGATAAAGGCGAAGGCTGGGCGGCGGAACCATGGTCACAGGAAGAAATGCCGGTTACGGATGAAGTCGTCGCAGACGCAGCGTCGCAATCGGACGTTGCCATCATCATGATTGGCCGGACGGCCGGTGAAGACCGCGATAATACAGCGAATCCCGGCAGTTACCTGCTGACGGACGTCGAGTTGACACTGATTGAGAAAGTCTCCGGAGCATTTTCGAAGACGGTTGTCCTGTTAAACGTCGGCAATGTCATCGACATGCAGTGGGCGTTTGATTTTAACCCGAGTGCAATCCTGTACGGATGGCAAGGCGGAATGGAAGGCGGCAACGCCTTGATCGATCTTTTGACGGGAGCGGTCACACCATCCGGAAAACTGCCGGATACGATTGTCCGTTCGCTCGATGCCTATCCGTCGACGCCATACTTCGGTCATGAAGACCGGGCGATTTACAAAGAAGACATCTATGTCGGATACCGTTACTTCGAGACGTTTGCGAAAGACGACGTCCTCTATCCGTTCGGGTTTGGTTTATCCTATACGACGTTTGATGTCGTAACGGATACGGTCGACATGACGGAGCAACAAGTCACGTTAACGGTCACCGTCACG
Source organism: Exiguobacterium sp. Helios (assembly GCF_014524545.1). Taxonomy (NCBI): domain Bacteria; kingdom Bacillati; phylum Bacillota; class Bacilli; order Caryophanales; genus Exiguobacterium; species Exiguobacterium sp. Helios. The sequence continues at coordinate 211,406 of NZ_CP053557.1, read as the reverse complement.
AACACAGGGACGTGTAGCGGGAAAGAAGTCGTCCAGGTGTATCTTGAAAAACCACAGGGACAACTGGGTAACCCGGCACGGGGACTCGTAGCCTTTACGAAGACGCAACAGCTCGAACCGGGGCAACAGGAGACGGCAACGTTGACGGTGCCTCTGACGGAATATGCAAGTTACGATGATGCCGGCGTGACCGGACATAAATCGTCTTACGTCATCGAAGCGGGTGCTTATCATCTGTACGCCGGAACGGACGTCCGGACAGCGGCGCATGTGGCAACACAAACGATTGAGACGTTACGTGTCGTTGAGACGTTAAGTGAAAACATGGCACCGGTCACGGCATTCGACCGGTTAAAGCCGCAACAGACAGAGACCGGATATGACGTGACGTATGAAGCGACACCACTTCGGACGATTGATCCGGAAGCCCGCCGTTTAGCCGAACGACCGGCAGCACGCACGTATTCGGACAACCAGGGACTGACCCTGAAGGATGTCTACGAAGAGAAGACGTCGCTCGACGTGTTCCTCGATCAGTTGATGGATGAGGATCTTGCGGCGATCGTCCGCGGTGAAGGAATGAACTCCCCACGCGTTACTCCGGGAACGGCAGCGGCGTTTGGTGGCGTGACCGACCGGCTGACAGCGTTCGGGATTCCGGCAGCCTGCTGTGCCGACGGTCCGTCCGGCATCCGGATGGATATCGGAACAAAAGCTTTCTCACTGCCGAACGGAACGCTCGTCGCCTCAACGTTCAACGTCGATTTAGTCGCGGATTTATTTGAGATGACAGGGCTTGAACTCCGGAAAAACGGCATCGATACGTTGCTTGGACCGGGGATGAACATTCACCGTCATCCACTCAACGGCCGGAACTTCGAATACTTCTCGGAAGATCCACATTTAACGGGGATGATGGCTGTCGCCCAGCTCGACGGGATGCACCGGGTTGGCGTGACCGGAACGCTGAAGCATTTAAGTGCCAACAATCAGGAATTCCATCGTCATGATCTCGATTCGATCGTCTCGGAACGGGCGTTACGGGAGATTTATCTGAAAGGATTTGAACATGCCATCAAACGGGGACAGGCATATGCGATCATGACGACATACGGTGCCGTCAATGGTCTGTGGACCGCCGGCTTGTATGATCAGAATACCCGGATTCTCCGCGACGAGTGGGGCTTTGACGGTGTCGTCATGACCGACTGGTGGGCGAAGATCAATACGGAAGAAACGGAAGCCAACCGGCAACAGACGGCGACGATGGTCCGTTCACAAAACGATCTCTACATGGTCGTCGGAGAACCGGGGGCGAATCCGTTTGAGGATGATACGCTGTCGTCGCTTGCAGACGGGACGTTGACACGGGCGGAGTTGTTACGGAGTGCGGCGAATATCTGTCAGTTCATCCTGCAGTCACCGGTCATGGAGCGGACGCTTGGTCAGGAATCAACGGTTGAGGTCACCGGATTGCCGGAAGAAACGGATGATCTGAACGAACAGGCGGTGACGCATCAGCAACTTCAGAGCGGCGTTCCGATCGTTTTCGACGAACTCGATACGTCGACCGGAAGCAGCCACGTCTTTGCCGTGACGGCGGAAGAAACGGGGATGTACCACGTCACGTTCGAAGCCCGGTCGTATGCCGGGGAACTGGCACAGATGCCGGTGACCTTGTTTGCGAACAACATGCCGGTCGCAACGTTTACGTTTAACGGCACGAACGGCGAATGGGTGACGCAGACGAAAGATGTCTTCGTCTTTAATCCGCACAACTACTTCAAATTGTACTTTGCGCTTGGCGGGCTTGAGCTCAAAAACATCACCTTTACGTTAACGGAATCGTTCCATATGAAAAACGGGTAAACTAAACACCAGGCAGTCAGTTGCTGTCTGGTGTTTAACGCGTTTAAAAGGAGGACCCGATGCAATTCTCAAAAATGAAAAAGCAGATATTATCGTTCGTCGCACCACAGCTTCAGCAGCGTATAAATCTCTATGCGACAGTCGACCGTCGTTTTCACGATGGTGAAGCTCGAGTTTGGATGACGCTGGACGGAAAAACTTTTTTTAAGGCGGAGGATTTACGGTTTACATTAGAGTCAGATCGTCGTTATGAGTTGGCGAAGGCACGATTACCTGAAAAACCCGTCTGTTTTACACTGGATATCTTTCAATCGGATTGGTACAAGGCATCGAGTGAATTAAATGAGCAGATTGAACGTGAGTTGGAGGAAGAGGGATGGCATGCTAGTTACGGCGTACAACAGGATTTGTTGCTGTATCCGACGCTCTCGATTGAAGAGGCGTTGACGCATCCCCATGCCTTCATCCGCGGCTTTGCGTTGCTCGATCGGCGCGTCGGGAAACGGCGCTTGGAACGAGTGACATGCGATACACCGTTTGAATTCACCTGTTTAAAGATTCGACTTGAAGCGGAATCCAACTAACGACAAAGAAAAGAGCAAGGCGCGATGCCTTGCTCTTTTGCATGTTCAATTCAAATCTTTAAATCGAAAACGAATTAACAGCGTGAATGCCTTCTTGTTCGACGAATTCGTCAAGCAAAGCACGGACATCGTCTGTTGAATTCGTATCCATCAGACGGGCGCGTAATTCGCTCGCCCCGCGGAAACCGCGGACATAAATCTTGAAGAACCGGCGGAGCGGTTTGAAAAGACGCGGTTCGAATTCAGATGAATACTGATCATGTAAGTCGAGTTGCAGACGCAACAGATCCAGTAATTCTTCGCTCGAATGGTCTTTCTTTTCAACTTCGAACGCGAACGGGTTATGGAAAATCCCGCGTCCGATCATGACACCGTCGACACCGTACTGCTCGACGAGTTCAAGACCGTGTTGACGGTCGTTGATGTCTCCGTTGATCGTCAAGAGTGTCTGTGGTGCCACTTCATCGCGGAGCTTCTTGATTTCCGGAATCAGTTCGAAATGGGCCGGGACCGCACTCATTTCTTTACGCGTCCGCAGGTGAATCGACAGGTTGGCGATGTCCTGTTCAAGAATGTGGCGTAACCAGTCATGCCATTCTTCGACTTTGGAATAACCGAGGCGTGTCTTGACGCTGACCGGCAGACCGCCGGCTTTCGCTGCTTGAATCAGTTCAGCGGCGACGTCGGGGCGGTTGATCAGTCCCGATCCCTTTCCGTTGACGGCGACGTTCTGAACCGGGCAACCCATGTTGATGTCGATTCCCTTAAAGCCCATTTCCGCCATCCCGATACTCATTTCACGGAAATATTCCGGTTTGTCGCCCCAAATATGGGCGACCATCGGCTGTTCATCTTCCGTGAACTCAAGGCGTCCGCGGACACTCTGTTTGCCTTTTGGATGACAGTAACTTTCCGTATTCGTAAATTCAGTGAAGAAGACATCCGGACGTGCCGCTTTCGCGACGACGTGACGGAAGACGACGTCCGTGACATCTTCCATTGGAGCAAGTACAAAAAATGGTCGTGGCAGGTCCTGCCAAAAGTTGTTTTTCATCGTATATAAAACCCTTTCCTTAAGGTAATTCGTTTTGCACAATTAAAATTTCATCAACTATACACTTTAAGCGTAATGAGGAAAAAGTGCAAGCGGATGGTTTAGGAAAGGGGCGGCACCGGATAATGAATCAAGGCGGTGGCCGGTGTGACTTGTCCGTTCGATTGTTTGTAGATGATATGCTTTGCCGACAACTCGGTCGGTGACTTCAGACCGGCAGCAGCGGTCAGATTATATAACCCTTCCCGGAGCGAGATGATGTAGTTCGTCACCCGGAAACTTTTTTCATCGACGATCAGCGCTTGTTGGAGTTTCGGATCGGTCGTCGCGACTCCGACCGGACAATGGTTCGTGTGACAGACTTGCGCCTGGATGCAACCGACGTTAAACATCAGACCGCGGGCGATGTTGACGAAATCGGCACCAAGCCCTAAAGCGACCGCAATCTTATCGGCACTGATCAGTTTGCCGGAAGCAAACAGTTTGATCCGGTCGCGGATGCCGTGAGCGACCAGCAACTGATGCAGATACGGCAGGGCCGATTTGAGCGGTAAACCGGCCGCATCCGCAAGTTCCTGGAACGACGCACCGGTTCCGCCTTCTCCGCCATCAATCGTAATGAAATCCGGATGTTTTCCGGACGTTTCCATGTAAGAGACGAGTTCATGCAGATCGTTTAGATTACCGACGACCAGTTTGATGCCGACTGGCTTTCCGCCGGTTTCCCGTAATAGTTCAACAAAAGCAAGCATCTCTTCCGGCGTCTGAAATTCGTTGAAACGGTTCGGGCTGTCGATGCTGACACCGGCTTTGACGTTCCGGACGGCCGCGATTTCCGCCGTGACTTTCTCGCCTTCGAGATGACCGCCCCGTGTTTTTGCACCCTGCGCCAGTTTTAGTTCGAAGGCTTTGATTTGCATCAGTTCACTTTTCTGTTTGAATTGTTCGAGCGAAAAAGAGCCGTCTTCCGTCCGGACACCAAATAGTCCCGGACCAATCTGGAAGATGATATCCACGTCACCTTTTAAGTGATAGTCGGACAGTCCGCCTTCACCGGTATTCATCCAGGTTCCCTGCGCCTGGCCGAGACCGATTGATAGTGCCGTAATCGCCCGGTCACCGAGCGCACCGAAACTCATCGCCGACTGACCGATTAGTCCGAAGACTTGAAACGGATGACGGCAGGTATGCTCCCCAATGATCGGAGCGTCAGCGGCAGGAAGTAAAAACGGTGCAATCTGCTTTTCGACCAAGTGTTCCTTACGGGTCAGGAGATTATCCTGATCAAGTTGATAGAGATGAGTCGTAATTTTATGTTGATTATCGATCCGCAGTTCCTGACGGTTCGTCGGAAAAAGGGCATTTTGCAAATAAAAGCCGGCTGCCTCAAAATCACGTTCGGAACCAAATCCCATCGTCCGCGTATTATATTTACCGGCCAGAACCGCGGTTTTATAATCATTCCGGGAAAACGGTTTGTCTTCATTGTTGTTTAAGAATAAGTACTGCCGAAGTTCAGGACCGATTTTTTCAAGGATGTAACGGATTTTTCCGAGAACGGGAAAGTTTCGTAAGATGGAGTGCTCCTGTTGTTTATGATCAATGTTCCACAGATAAAGCCCAAGCACTAACGGAACGAAGATGATGAGTGAGATCAATGTCAGGATAATCGTCAGAATGATGGTATCAGTCGACATAGGAGTGCCTCCTTCAGGAGTGGGAGCGGCGGGACGATGAAGAGGGAAAACCAAATATGTTAGTCGAATAAGGTAAAACAAGACGGTTCTATCAAGATACCACTTGCCTAAAGAATACAAACCTAACGGATAAGATAAAGGAGAGGATGATTTCTTATGCATACACTGTACATGAAACAGAAAGTATTCAGTTTACGGGGACGATTTTCGATTCAAGATCAGCAGGAACAGGACGTCTATCTCGTCGAAGGCAGCTTTATGAAGCTGCCGAAGACTTTTTCAATCTCGACGGTTGATGGTGAGGAAGTCGCCGTCATCACGAAAAAAATGCTCAGCCTGTTGCCGAAGTTTTTTATCGAAGTCGACGGGGAAACACTGACAATCGAGAAATCATTTACGTTCTTTAAAGACCGCTATACGATTGATGCGGCAGATCTCGAAATCGACGGAGACTGGTTGGATATGGATTTTGAAATCAAGCGTCACGGCGAAGTCGTCGGAAGTGTCGAGAAAAAATGGTTCACGTTTGGTGACAGTTATGAAATTCAAGTCTTTGATCCGGACATCGAGAAGATTTTGATTGCGCTTGTTGTCGCTATCGACTGTGTCAAAGAAGATGAAGAATCCAGTTCGTCGTAAGAAAGCACTCAGGAGAGGAAACGGATATGAAACAGCTTTTGATGAAACAGTCGTTTGAATGGAATCGCCGATTTACGGTTGCGGATGAAGCCGGACAGATCGCATATGAAGTAAGAGGACAGTTGTTCCAGATGCAGAAACACTGGCAACTCGTGCACGAAGGATCCGAAGTCGGTCGGGTGACGAAACAGACGTTCAGTATGTTGCCTCACGTCCTGATTGAACTGGACGGGCGTGTCGTTGCAACGATTCAAAAAACCAGATTTGTGATGTTTTCGAATTACCGGATTGACAGCCGGGAGTTGCATGTCGACATCAACTGGGCGACGATGACGTTCAGCGTCATGTATCAGGGAAATAAAATCGGGCAAGGCAAAAGACGGTGGGTCCGCTTCGGCAAACAATACGAATTGACACTGCTCGACGACACGGCAGAACAACTGTTTTTGAGTGTCGTCCTCGGCCTTGACCGGGTGAAAGCCGATAAGACGGTTTCGACGCTATTTTCAGATGACTGGACGAGGGGGAAGAAATAAATGGAACGATGGGATATTTATACGGCAGATCGCGTAAAAACAGGCCGGACCTGGCCGCGGGGGACGGAGTTAAAAGACGGCGATTACCATCTTGTTGTGCACGTCTGTCTGTTTAACGAACAAGGACAAATGTTGATTCAGCAACGCCAGCCGTTCAAAGAGGGCTGGTCGAACATGTGGGACCTCAGTGTCGGCGGAAGTGCGACGACTGGTGACACGAGTCAAATGGCTGCCGAGCGCGAATTGTTCGAGGAACTCGGACTATCGCTGTCATTCGAAGGACGGCGTCCACAGTTGACGGTGCCGTTTGAAGTCGGATTTGACGACTATTACTTAATTGAAACGGAAGTCGATTTGACGACCTTGACGTTACAGGAAGAAGAAGTCCAAACTGTCAAATGGGCGACGGAAGAGGAAATCATTACCGGGATTCGGAAAGGAGTCTTTATTTCCTATCATGAACCGTTGATTCGGTTGCTGTTCATCCTGCGCAATCAATACGGTGCGCATCAAAAATAAACAATCCCCAGGTCGCAGGCGACACTGGGGATTGTTTGCAATCAGGCTGTTTTTTTCGAAGCCGGAACCGATTGTTTCGGTTTGGTTTCCGGTAAAAAGAGACTAAAGATCAGGTAAGTCGAACAGCTGAGGAAAAAGACGACCATCGACGCCGTATAAGCCATCTGACCGAGCGTGTAACTCCAAATAATCGTAAAGATGGTTTGGGTTGCCTACGCAATCGCCCAGAACAGGCCGAACAAGACGGTGATCTTTTGTGGTGTCATACCCTTCATTTCGTGGGCCAGATTCATGAAAATCGGATACTGAATGTACATCGCGAACCCAGAGACGAAAGCAAAGATATACGAGACGAGCGGTGATATGTTGCCAAACGCAACCGTGACGATGAAGCTGCCGATCATCACGAAGCCGCTGATCAGAAGAATCGGTTTTCGCGGTGTCCCGCGGCTGCCGATTTTCAGACCGACGAAGGTTCCGATAATACCGGCACCGGAGACCAGCAGATTAACGAGCGATCCGTTTAACTCAGTATACGTGTCAAACACCGGTTTGAGTCCGACGAGCGACAGGATGTAAAGTGTCAGGAAGCCGCCGAACGCGATCGCATACTTCCATAAGAAGCTGTCTTTAATCGCATCCCGGTAGCCGTAAGCCGTGACGACTTCGTTTTGATCGCTTGCCGTATTTAAGTCAAATTCTTCACTAAAAATCAACCAGGCGAGGAACAGAATCGCTGTCAAAGCAGCAAAAATCGTTAACGGCAGCTGCCAGTTGTTCGTGAATTGTGTCGCAAAAAACGTAAACAGTAACGAGACGACAAACGCACCGACATTATACGAGACGGTATTGAGCGCATTGATCCGCAGTTTTTCCGTCGGATCGCTGATGTAACGGGTGACGACCGGATTCATGTAGACAATGACCATCGAGCCGCCGAGACCCATGACCATCCGTGCCGCCGTATAGGCCCAGTAGTTCGGCAGATAAATGGCGACGATGGACATCATCAGAAACAACAGGGCGAGCATCGGTGCTTTTTTAGGTCCCAGTTTCATCAAAATCAGTGCCGCCAAAATGTTCGCGAAGACGCGGGCCGTCGTGATTGAATAATTGACGAGTTGTGAAATCAACGGGTCAACGGTCCGGTCTCCGAAGAAATGAGCCGTGATTTGCGGGGGTAATGAGGAACCGGCGACCCAGTTCATGGCGAACGTCGCATAGGCGAACCAGAGGACAGCCATCATCAAATACCCTTTTCGTGCATGATTAGATTGTGTAGACATAACATACCCCTTCTTTTCTTAAGACAAATCCCTGTCTGACAGGGATTTGAACTACTTCACTTTGTTATAAATTCGTTAAATGTAGTCGAGTTCGAAGGGGAAGTAAAATAGATAATTCTTATGTTTCCTATAAGATAAAAGAATAGGTAAAAAGTCGTCAGATGCATTTGGTGAATACTTGAAAAAATGACGTTTTTCCTTCAGTCTGTTTGCTCATTGAAAGGCAAGCGTTCGAAAGTCAGACCCTCAGAGTTTTTGACGAGACGATAGATATCCGGGTTACGCAACTGTTCCCAGTCCGGATAGCCAAAATTTGAATCGATGGATTTTAACAATAGAGCCATCGCGTTTCCGTGCGTCACCAATACGGTGTGACGGGCAGGATGAAGAAATGCCTCATGGAGGACAGATGAGGTCCGTTCCATTGCTTCACGACTGGATTCACCACCGGGAAATCGGAGCTTGAGATCGGAAAATGTCGCTTTTAAGTCAGCCCGCCAGTCATTTAACGAAGAAGTACTGAGTATACGTTCCTGCAACCGATTCTCCAATTCGATTGGACAATTATACATAGTGGAAAGCGGAAAAACAGTGTCGTATGCGCGTCGAAATGGACTCGATAAAATCCGGTCAATCGGAATGGATTTAAAAAAATCAGCGAGTAATAGCGCTTGTTTTTGACCTTGTGGCGTCAACGGAGCATCGGCTGCTTGTCCGGTTGCTTCACAATGTCGGATAAGATAATAGGTCTGCAATGTAAGTACCTCCTCTAGATGTAACCATATGAAAGAGTTCTGGTAATAGAATGGAAAATCCTCTTTCAAGTTATGAAAGAAGAAATGAAAGAATTTGATAAAACGGTTGACAAACGATCATAAGATTACTAGTATTAGAAACAATTCAGGTGATTATGTCACCTCAGCAACCGAATAAAAAGAGAAAGCTATGATTGTCATGGGTCAAACTATGGCAGGAGCAGCTTCTGGAGAGACCGTGTAAACGGCGCCGAAGGGTTCACAATCTCAGGCAAAAGGACAGAAGAGTACTAAATCTTTATTTTTTTGTGTGGGCTTTGCCGACCGGAAAATGATTATTTGCTATTCTGATGATTTTTTTGAGATTGGACACCCGTCCAGTCTCTTTTTTTGTTGGACTGACAGAACAGTCTGACCGGGGGGGAAACAGAGAGATCATCAAAGGAGGAGTTCAGGTTTGGAACAGCAAGGATTAAAGCGGGATTTATCGAATCGTCATGTCCAATTGATTGCGATTGGTGGAACGATCGGAACAGGGTTGTTTTTAGGATCGGGGAAAGCGATTCAGCTGGCCGGTCCATCGATCGTATTTGCTTATCTGCTTGTCGGGATTGCGATTTTCTTCGTCATGCGGGCACTCGGAGAGTTACTGTTGTCAAAAGCCGGTTATCAGTCCCTGACGGATATCGCGGAAGATTATCTCGGACCGCGCGCCGCGTTCGTAACCGGCTGGACGTATTGGTTCTGCTGGATCATGACGGCGATGGCCGACGTGATCGCCGTCGGTGTTTACGTCAAATACTGGTTTGATATCCCACAATGGATTCCGGCCGTTATCGCCCTGTTGATCTTACTCGGCTTTAATCTCCTGACGGTCAAACTGTTCGGAGAACTCGAGTTTTGGTTCGCCTTGATCAAAGTCGTCACGATTTTAGTCTTGATCGGCGTCGGAATCGTTTTGCTCGTGATCGGCTTTAATACGGATGCAGGACCGGTCACGGTCAAGAACTTGTGGCAGCACGGCGGGATGTTCCCGAACGGTGTCACCGGATTCCTGTTGTCGTTCCAAATGGTCGTCTTCGCTTATGTCGGAGTGGAACTGGTCGGAGTCTCGGCCGCCGAAACGGCTGATCCGAAAAAGAACATTCCGTCCGCAATCAATAAAATTCCGTTACGGATTTTGTTCTTCTACGTCGGTGCCTTGCTTGTCCTCTTGATGATCAATCCATGGACCGGACTGAACGCAACGGAAAGTCCGTTCGTCAAGACGTTTAGTCTGATTGGGATTCCGGTCGCGGCCGGAATCATCAACTTCGTCGTTCTGACATCAGCCGCATCTGCTTGTAACAGCGGAATGTTCTCGACGAGCCGGATTCTCTATAATCTCGGGAATCAAAAACAGGCACCTCAATCATTTTCGAAGCTCAATAAAAATCATGTGCCGGCGAATGCGTTGTTCGTCTCGACGCTGGTCGTCTCGGGTGGGGCTCTGTTGAGTAAATTACTTCCGGGACAAGCGTTCAGCATCGTGACGACGATCAGTGCGATCTGTTTCATCTGGGTTTGGGGCGTTATTCTCGTCTGTCACTTGAAATACAAGAAGACACAGCCTGAATTGCATGCTGCATCGACGTTCAAAGCGCCACTCACACCGTTCGTTAACTATCTTGTGCTCGGTCTGTTCACGCTGATCTTAATCGTCATGCTGGTTGCGGATGAAACACGTCCTGCGCTTCTCCTGACACCGGTCTGGTTCATCGGATTGTTTGTCCTGTATCAGCTGCGGACGAAAAAACATCAAAAAGCAGAACGTCATAGTGCATAATACATCAAGGAAATAAGTAAAGACCCGGCTCCCTGCCTTACTTGTCAGGGAGCCGGGTCTTATTTTTTGATACGAGACTCAGCGGTGAAATGTGCCATCCGCCAGCTGTTTCTTCAAGGCGGTCGCTTTTTTGCGAATCGCCTGCTGGTCCGCTTTGTCGCGTTTTGCCCACTGCCGGTACATCATCGACATCCGTTGGTTACCGGCGAAACGTTCCTCGTGCCGGGCGATGAAGTCCCAGTATAAGGCGTTGAAGGGACAGGCATTGTCGCCAAGCGCATCCTTCTGGTTAAAGGGACAGTTCCCGCAATAATCGCTCATTTTATGAATATAGTTTGCCGACGCAATGTACGGTTTTGTCGACAAGAGACCGCCGTCGGCATGCAACGCCATCCCGAGAACGTTCGGCAGGACGACCCATTCATAGGCATCGATATACATTTCGTTAAACCAGTCCGCTGTTTGTTGCGGGGAAATCTCAAACAGATTAGCAAAGTTCCCGAGCACCATCAGCCGCTGAATGTGGTGATTGTGCGCCGTTTCGACGACTGGACGCAGTGATTCCGCGACACACGTCATCGTTGTTTCGCCGTCCCAGAAGAAGTCCGGCAAATCTCGGTTGTGTTGCAGGACATTGACCTGTTCGTACCCCGGCATCTTACTTAAATAAACCGCCCGCATGTATTCGCGCCACCCGAGAATCTGCCGGATGAATCCTTCGACAGCATTAAGCGGTGCTTCCTGGTCTTCCAGTGCGGCCGCCGCCGCTTTGATGACTTCGTCCGGTGACAGTAAGCCGATATTGATCGACGAGGAGAGCAGGGAGTGGGATAACGTATCCTCTCCCGTTAGCATCGCATCCTGATAAGTGCCGAATGTCTCTAGCCGTTCCTCAATGAACCGGGCGAGCGCGCGCTGGGCTTCCGTTCGGGTAACCGGCCAGTGGAATGTCTCAAGCTGCCCCGGATGATCGGCAAATGACGTTTCGACTTTTTTCATGACGTCGCGTGTGATCTGATCCGGACGAAACCGGATCGGTACTTTAAAATCAACGCCGTCCTTCGCCGGTTTTCGGTTATCCGCATCAAACGACCATTTTCCGCCGAGTGGTTTGTTTCCGTTCATCAACAGGCGACGGTCTTTTCGAAGCTGCCGGTAAAAGCGATCCATCTTCCACGGTTTATCCCCAAGTAGTGCCACAGCTTCGTCCTGCGTCAATAAAAAGAGCGGAACATCGGAACAGATGTTGACGGTGATCGTTTTCGGGAGAGCGTCCTGAAATTTTTGCATGATACGGCGCATCGGTTCGTCTGTGATGGCTGTATAGAGCAGGTGTGTCGGTTTGTACTGCTTCTGGTGCTGCTTCCAAGCATCGTCAAACGAGTCCGCTTCCCGGTAATCGACTTTAAATCCTTTGTCCCGGAGTTCTTCTGCGAAATGACGCATCGCCGAAAAGATCAGCACCAATTTTTGTTTATGATATGCCTTCCAGGTCGAGCGGGACGTTGCTTCGACCATCAGGATGATATCTTCTTCTGGATCCGCTTCTGTCAGAAGCGGTAAGCTGTGATTGAGTTGATTGCCGAAAATCCAGCGCGTTGCCATGCACGTTCCTCCTTTTTCTTCTATAGGAGTATATAGCCCGTTTGCTGGAAAGTATGTCTTCGGATGTGTCCTATTACACTCGGAAGCCGATTTATTTTTAAGTGGAGACACCCAATATTTTAATTTATGAATGACCTGTGATAGGGTTATACTGGAAAGGTAAGTTGTCGTCATACGAGCGCTTTCAACTGGTATGACAGGTCCATAATATCAAACGGGGATAGGAAGGATATCATGAGCAGTATGCCTAAACAAACAGATGTTATTTTGATTGGTGCCGGAGTCATGAGCGCAACGTTAGGGGTCTTATTAAAAGAGCTTGCGCCGGACATGAAGATTAAAGTATTCGAGAAGTTAGCAAGTGCTGGGGAAGAAAGTTCAAATGAATGGAACAACGCGGGGACAGGTCACGCAGCACTTTGTGAACTGAACTATACGACGGAAAACACCGACGGAACGATCGACATCAGCAAGGCCGTCAAGGTCAACGAGCAGTTTCAGTTGTCGCGCCAGTTCTGGTCGCACCTCGTCAAAGAACAGGTGTTGCCGAATCCAAAAGAATTCATCATGCCGATTCCACATATGAGTATGGTCGAAGGGGCGGAAAACGTCACATTCCTGAAAAAACGATTGGAAGCGCTCTCAGCTAATCCGTTGTTCAAAGGGATGGAATTTTCGGAAGATCCGGAACAGCTGAAACAATGGATTCCGTTGATCATGGAAGGCCGGACATCACCGGAGCCGATCGCAGCAACTAAAATCGATTCGGGAACGGACGTCAATTTCGGAGCACTGACACGGATTCTGTTTGATCATTTAAAACAACTTGATGTCGAGATTAACTACGGTCACGGTGTCGAAGACTTGAAACGGGTCGACGGCGGCTGGGAAGTCAAAGTCAAAAACGAACGCGACAACCGGATTGAACATCATACCGCGAAGTTCGTCTTTATCGGCGGCGGCGGTGGAAGCTTGCCGTTGCTTCAAAAAACAGGGATTCCGGAGTCGAAACAGATTGGCGGATTCCCGGTCAGCGGCTTGTTCCTCGTCTGTAAAAACCCGGAAATCGCCGAGCGTCATCATGCGAAAGTCTACGGGAAAGCGAAAGTCGGTGCACCGCCGATGTCTGTCCCGCACTTGGATACACGTTACATTGACGGTCAAAAATCACTCTTATTCGGACCGTTTGCTGGCTTCTCGCCGAAGTTCCTCAAGACGGGATCGAATCTTGATTTAATCACATCGGTTAAACCGAACAATGTCTTGACGATGCTTGCGGCAGGCGCAAAAGAGATGGGACTGACGAAGTACTTGATCGAACAGGTCTTACTGTCGACGGAGCAACGGATGAACGAACTGCGTGAGTTCATTCCGAACGCGAAGACGGAAGACTGGGATGTCGTCGTTGCCGGTCAACGGGTGCAGGTCATCAAAGATACACCGCAAGGCAAGGGGACACTTCAGTTCGGAACAGAAGTCGTCAGTGCGGCAGACGGTTCGGTTGCAGCGTTGCTCGGCGCATCACCAGGCGCTTCAACAGCCGTACCGGTCATGCTAGAAGTGCTGGCCAAGTGTTTCCCGGATCAACTGCCTGGCTGGGAAGCAAAAATCAAAGAAATGATTCCGTCGTACGGCACGTCACTCGTCGCGAATCCGGAACTCTTTGATCAAATCCACGCCGAAACAACCAAAACACTTGAATTAACGGAAGCACAACCGATTCGTTAAACACATCATAAGAAGCAAAAAAAGCCCCGTTCTCTTGAAGAGAGCGGGGTTGTTTGTGTGAAATCAGCCGCGTTGACGGAAGAAACGTGTTTTCTTTAGGGCAATCCCGACTGGAATCGCGACGAGAATCCCGACGACGTTTTGTGTGATGTTACCCGGGATGGATAATGCTGGGGCTACCCAGTTGCTATATAAAATTCCTTCACAGATATAATAGACAGCGAGCATAGCGGGAACCGATGCAATCATAGCAAGCAGATTGACACCGGGCTTTGTTCCGTTACGTCCATATGTCCAAGCAATCCAACCGACGATGAATCCTTGTAAACCGCGACCGACAAAGGAGAAAGGCGCCCAAAGTGCCCAACCAGACATGATATCGAAAAGTCCCATTCCAACCGCGCCGGCAATCATTGCTGTCCGGGGTCCGAAGAGAATTGCAATCAGGAACAACATTGCTGTTCCCATATGGACAAGTCCACCATTTGCCGCGATCGGCAATTTAATATTAATGAAAAATGTAGCAACAAAAACAAGTGCAATCGACATTGAAGTGATGACGAGTTGCCGGGTACGAGTGCTTGAATACGGTGCTGCTTTTTGCATGTGTCAGACCTTCTTTATGATAGATTTTGAATACTCTCAATCTATCAGATAGCTGGACTAGCTAAAAGTATCAATTTCGAACAATTTATAGGGGTCAGTTCGAATCTGAATCTTTACTAATGAAAGTATCGACATCGACCTAAAAGAAGATTTTCCGTGACTTCTACGGGAAAAAGCGCGTTTACGCGCTGTCAGAGGCAGGCGAGACCCGGCTTTAAGACCTGTGGTCGCAAAAGCCGCGGCTTGCGCCTCGCCCGAGAAAAGCACGGGAAAAATTCTCTTTTGTTCGTAGCGATTCTGTTTATACTAGATTTTACAATCAAAAAACGCCTTGCCGAAGCAAGACGTTTTCATAATCAGTTACGAATCATATAATCGAAAGCACCGAGTGCTGCTGTAGCACCTGATCCCATCGAGATGATGATCTGTTTGTATGCACTGTCCGTACAGTCGCCGGCTGCAAAGACACCCGGGATGTTCGTTGCGCCATGACGATCAACGAGGATTTCACCGAACTTGTTGCGTTCGATCGTTTCGCCGAGCCAGTCTGTGTTTGGCACAAGACCGATCTGGACGAAAACGCCTTCGAGCTCGACATGGTGCTCAGCACCTGTTTCGCGTTCGACATACGTGATGCCGTTCACTTTATCCGTACCCGTGATTTCCTTCGTCTGGGCGTTGGCAACGACCGTGACGTTCGGAAGACTCGCGAGACGGTCTTGTAAGACCGCGTCCGCTTTCAGTTCCGGTGCAAATTCAAGCACCGTCACATGTTTGACGAGACCGGCCAAATCAATCGCCGCTTCGACACCGGAATTCCCGCCGCCGATAACCGCAACGCGTTTTCCTTCGAAGAGTGGACCGTCACAGTGAGGACAGTACGCAACCCCTTTGTTCTTGAATTCAAGTTCGCCCGGCACACCGATGTTACGCCAGCGTGCTCCTGTTGAGAGGATCAGACTTTTCGTTTTCAAGACCGCACCGTTTTCAAGCTCCAGTTCCACGAGGTCTTTCTTCTCAAGACGTGTCGCCCGTTGAAGGTTCATGACATCGATCCCGTACTCTTTGACGTGTTCTTCAAGACTCGCCACGAGTTTCGGACCTTCCGTATACTTCATGCTGATGAAATTCTCGATACTCATCGTATCCATGACCTGACCACCGAAGCGTTCCGCGACGATTCCCGTCCGGATTCCTTTACGTGCCGCGTAAATCGCAGCACTGGCACCGGCGGGACCGCCACCGACGACAAGAACGTCGTACGGGTCTTTGTCCGCAAAATCAGAAGCGTCGACACCTGTACCGAGTTTCGCGAGAATCTCTTCGAGCGACATCCGACCGTTTCCGAAGGCTTCGCCGTTGACGAAGACGGTCGGGACAGCCATGATTTCTTTTGCTTCGACTTCTTGTTTAAAGGCACCGCCGTCAATCATCGTGTGGCTGATGTTCGGATTCAGAACACTCATGACGTTTAGGGCTTGAACGACATCAGGACAGTTGTGGCAACTGAGACTGATGTACGATTCGAAATGATACGTTTCTTTAATGCCTTTGATCTGTTCGATCAGTGCGGCGTCGACTTTCGGCGCGCGACCGCTGACTTGAAGTAACGCCAAGACGAGGGACGTGAACTCGTGACCGAGTGGAATCCCGGCAAACGTAATCCCGCTCTCTTCACCGACACGGTTGACGCTGAAGCTTGGTGTCCGCGGCAAGGCCGCCTGTTCGATGCTGATGCGTGGTGACATGCTCGCGATTTCTTCGACGAGCTCGCTCATCTCAAGAGAAACGGAGTCTGTCCCGGCGCTGACCGCGAGGACAAGATCTCCTTCCAATAAATCGAGGTATTGAGCGAGTTGTGCTTTAATATCTGCTGCTAAAGCCATCTCAAATCCGCTCCTTAAATTTTTCCGACGAGGTCAAGGCTCGGTGTAAGTGTTGCAGAACCTTCTTCCCATTTCGCTGGGCAAACTTCGCCTGGGTTGTTGCGTACGTATTGTGCTGCTTTGATTTTGTTGACGAGTGTACTTGCGTCACGACCGATTCCGCCAGCGTTGATTTCAACAGTTTGGATGACACCGTCCGGATCGATGATGAACGTTCCGCGGTCTGCAAGTCCGTCTTGCTCGTTTAAGACTTCGAAGTTACGTGAGATGACGTGTGACGGGTCACCAATCATGACGTACTCGATTTTACCGATTGTTTCTGAAGTTTCGTGCCATGCTTTATGTGTAAAGTGCGTGTCTGTTGAAACCGAGTACACTTCAACGTCAAGTGCTTTGAGTGTTGCGTATTGGTTTTGAAGATCTTCGAGCTCAGTCGGGCAAACGAATGTAAAGTCTGCTGGGTAGAAACAAACGACACTCCATTTTCCACGAAGGTTGGCATCTGTAAGATCGACGAACTCTCCGTTGTGGAATGCTGATGCACTAAATGGTTTTACTTCACTTCCGATTAAAGACATGATAAAAATCCTCCTGTTGGGTTCTATTTAAGAATCTGTTCTAGTAGAAAGAAAAAAACTGTATCTATCACACTAGAATAATTCTAATCTAATACTAATTTCATATAACCGCTTAGTTTTGTCAAGACATAACCTGCAATTTCCTATTCTGATAAATAAAGTGTGAACAAAAAAAGAACTCCTATTTCCTTAAATGAAACAGGAAATAGAAGCTGTATAAGTTATTGCCATTCCGTATGGAACGTTCCTTCGCGATCGGTCCGGGCATACGTATGGGCGCCGAAATAATCACGTTGGGCTTGCAGGATATTCGCGTTGGAGTTAGCCGTCCGGTAGCTGTCGTAATACGTCAGCGACGTGCTGAGACACGGAGCAGCGAGTCCGGATAATGCACTTTCAGCGACGACCTGACGCAGTGCCGTTTGATAGTCTTGCACTTTGTCCGCGAAGTACGGCGCGAGCATCAGGTTCGCAAGCGACTCGTCCTTCGCAAAAGCATCACTGATGACATTGAGGAACTCAGCACGGATGATGCAGCCGCCACGGAAAATCAAAGCGATTTCCTCGAGGCGCAAGTTCCAGTCATACAGTTCGGATGATGTTCGGTACTGTGTGAAACCCTGCGCGTAAGCCGCGATTTTCCCCATGTAGAGGGCTTGGCGGATCCGTTCGATCCAGACTTCTTTATCGAGCGTCTCACGGGTTTCCGGTCCACCGAGGACGGCAGCAGCGGCGACACGTTCTTCTTTGACAGCCGAGAGATAGCGGGCGAAGAGGGCTTCCGTGATGATGGACGAAGCAATCCCGTTATCAATCGATTGCATACTCGTCCATTTGCCTGTCCCTTTTTGACCGGCTTGGTCCAAGATGACATCGATCAACGGAAGACCGGTCTTATCATCTTTTTTGCGGAGAATATCGGCCGTAATCTCGATCAGATAACTTTTCAGCTCGCCTTCATTCCAAGATGCGAAGACATCCGCGATTTCTTCAACGTCGAGTCCAAGACGGACCCGGAGGAAACTGTACGCTTCCGCGATCAGCTGCATGTCGGCGTATTCGATCCCGTTATGGACCATCTTGACGAAATGACCGGCCCCTTTTGGTCCGATGTAGACGCAGCACGGCTCACCGTTCACTTTGGCGGCAATCTTCGTTAAAATCGGTGCGACTTGCTCGTACGCTTCTTTTGTTCCGCCCGGCATGATGGCAGGACCGGTCCGGGCACCGACTTCACCACCGGAGACACCGACACCGATATATTCGATCTTGTGTTGTTGCAATTGAGCAAAACGACGTTCTGTATCATGGAAATGCGAATTCCCACCATCCATGATGATGTCGCCTGCTTCAAGATGCGGAATCAGAGACTCGATGACCGAATCAATGGCGCTTCCCGCCGTGACCATGACGAAAATTTTCCGTGGACGGGCAAGGGATTGGACAAAATCTGCCACCTCGTAATAAGGATGTAGCGACAATCCTTCGTTATGTGCCATTAAGTCATCCGTTAAATCACGGGTGTAGTTATAGACAGCGACATCTTCCTGACGGCTTGCCATGTTGAGGGCGATGTTGCGCCCCATGACGCCGAGTCCGATGACTCCGATTGAATGTAGCATAGTGTACCGACTCCTTTTTTAGACGACGAGACTGAGCAGGAGAACGAATCCAAGTCCGAAGACGGAAATGATTGTCTCAAGTAAGGTCCACGTCGCGAAAGTTTCTTTCATCGTTAATCCGAAATATTCTTTAAACATCCAGAATCCGGCATCGTTGACGTGTGAAGCGATCAAACTGCCGGCTCCTGTCGCAAGGACGACAAGTGCGAGATTGACATCCGATTGACCGAGCAACGGAATGACGAGCCCGGCTGTCGTCAGTGAAGCGACGGTTGCCGAACCGAGTGAAATCCGTAAGATGGCGGCGATGATCCAGGCGAGTAAAATCGGTGATAATGTCGTATCTTCAAACATCTGAGCGACGAACTTACCAACACCGCCGTCAATCAGGACCTGCTTGAAGGCACCACCGCCGCCGATGATCAGTAGCATCATCCCGATTTGTGTGATGGCCGTCGTACAAGAATCCATGACGGTTTTGATCGGAATTTGGCGTGCCAGTCCCATCGTGTAGATGGCGACGAGTAAGGAAATCAACATCGCTGTTGACGCGTTTCCGATGAATTGAACAGCAGATAAAACAGAGTTACTTTCCCAACCAAGCGTTTTTTGCAATAACGTTAAAATCGTTGCGATGGACATCAGGAGGACAGGCAGCATCGCTGTGAAAACACTGATCCCGAAACCTGGTGTCTCGTCTAAATTAAATTCTTTTTGTTCCCCGAGTGACGCAATGTTGCCGGTTTTTTTGAATGATTCCGGTGCGATCCGTTTCGCGATTTTTGTAAAGATTGGTCCTGCAATGATGACGGTCGGCACGGCCACGATAAAGCCGTATAAGAGAACTTGTCCCAGATCGGCCCCGTACTCCCCGGCGATGACGGTCGGGCCCGGGTGTGGCGGAAGAAAACCGTGTGTGACGGAAAGAGCAGCGACCATCGGAATCCCGAGATACAGGATCGAGACACGCAACTGACGTGAGATCGCGAAGACGATTGGAATCAATAAAACCAGTCCAACTTCAAAGAATAACGCGATCCCGATGATGAACGAAGCGACAACGACGGCCCATTGGATGTTCTTTTCCCCAAACTTCGCGACAAGCGTCATCGCGATTCGTTGCGCACCCCCTGCGTCGGCAATCAATTTTCCGAGCATGGCACCAAGTCCGAAGATCAAGGCGAGGTGACCAAGCGTTCCGCCGAGACCGGCTTCAATCGTCGTGACGATTTGATCAAGCGGCATTCCGAGCAGTAAAGCGACGACAAACGAGACGATGATTAACGAAACGAACGTATTTAATTTTAACCCCATAATTAAAACGAGTAACAGAACAATCCCGATGGCAACAATGACTAATGGCATGTGACTTCCCCCAAAAACGTTAAATTAAATTTCTTTTTGAATCAAACCCCGTTGATACGTAGCGATGCGTCGGTAATCGGTTTCGAGAACGCGCGCCAAACTGATGAAGATCGGTAACAACTGACGGTATTCGTGCATTGCTTCCTCATTCGGCACATGGCGATGTGTATCGCCGATCATATCTGCTGCCACCTCGAACGAATCGACTTCCCCTGTCGCATACAATCCGAGAATACAGGCCCCGAGACATGAACTTTCAAAACTTTCCGGAATGACGACTTCTGACTCGAAAATATCCGCCATCATTTGACGCCACACTTCAGAACGGGCGAACCCCCCGGTTGCCTGAATCCGTGTGACCGGACCATCCATACATTCGATTAACGCCAGGAAGACAGTGTACAAGTTATAAATGACACCTTCCAGGGCGGCCCGAATCATATGTTCCTTTTTGTGCGATAACGTCAAGCCGAAGAACGAACCGCTGACATCCGGGTTCCAAAGCGGAGCCCGTTCGCCCGACAGATACGGATGGAACAGTAAACCGTCTGATCCCGGACGGACGCGTTCGGCGATTTTCGTCAGGACGGCATATGGATCAATGCCAAGACGTTTCGCGGTCTCGACTTCCGCCGAGGCCAGTTCGTCACGAATCCAGCGTAAGACCATGCCGCCGTTATTGACCGGTCCACCGATGACCCAATGGTTTTCGGTTAAGGCGTAACAGAAGATCCGGCCTTTTTCATCCGTTTGCGGACGGTCGATGATCGTCCGGATGGCGCCGCTCGTTCCAATCGTAATGGCGATTTCGCCTTTCCGGATCGCATTGACGCCGAGATTCGACAGGACGCCGTCGCTTGCCCCGATCAGAAACGGTGTTGCCGGATTCAAGCCGGTTTGTTTGGCATAATCCGCTGACATGTCGGTAAAGGACGTCGTCGTCGAAACCGGTCGCGACAATTTGGTTGCATCAATGCCTGCGACCTGCAACGCTTCCGCATCCCATTCGAGATCATGGATGTTGAATAAACCGGTCGCTGAAGCGAGTGAATGGTCGATGACGTATTGTCCAAACAGACGCTGGAAGACAAATTCCTTGATGCCGATGTATTTTTTCGTTCGCGCGGCAATGTCCGGATGTTCTTCGACGAGCCAGCAAATCTTACTGAGCGGCGACATCGGATGGACCGGAGTTCCGGTGCGGTGATAAATCGAGTAACCGTACTGTTCCTTGATTCGGTTCGACCAGACTTCGCTCCGGCTGTCAGCCCACGTGATGCAGGCGGTCAGCGGTTGATCGTGTTCATCCATCGCAATCAAGCTGTGCATCGCACTGCTGAAGGCGACGAACTTCGGTTGCTCCGTCGGATGTTGTTTCGTCATCAACCGGATGCTTTCGAGCACGGCATGGAAAATTTCTTCCGGATCCTGTTCCGCCGTCGAACGATTCGGGGTATGCAGCGGATAACCGACATTCGTTTGTCCGACGACTTCCCCTTTTGTCGTAAAGAGTACGGCTTTGGTGCTCGTCGTCCCGATATCAATCCCTAACATGTGTTCAGTCATGTGGTTCGACTCCTTTCGTCATCAGTTGTTGCGATTTCCATAAATCCTCAACTTCTTGCACATCATCGAAGTTCTGATGGAGCGAAGCAATCATTCGTTTGCGGTCGCCAGTTTCGATTGCTTCGATGTAGAGTGCATGGTTCTCGAGAATTCGGTCAAAATCTTCGATGTCGTCTTCGATTCGTTGACGCATCGACAGCAGGATGAAGCTTTCCATGACAGGTTTGAGATTCTGCCACATCATGCTGACGTATCCGTGGTCAATCGACCGGATGATTGTTTCATGGAACAGAACATCCTGATATGAAAATTCATCTGCGTCTTTGTATTTGACGGCAATCTTCATCATTTCAAGCACCTTGCTTAGCTCCCGAACCAAATCCTGACGATTCATCTTAACAATCCGCTCGAAGACGAACGTCTCGATTAAAAGACGGACATCGTAAATTTCCTGGATGTCTTGTTTGGACAGTCCGACGACAACGGCGCCCATCCGTTCCAGCCGGATGATGCGTTCTGACGCCAACACCTTCAGGGCATCCCGGACAGGAGATCGGCTGACGGAAAAATCAGCGGCTAATTTGTTTTCAGATAAGACGGTACCGCTCTCAATCTTGCCGGAAATGATCCGCATGCGCAGTTCATGGGCGACACGATCACCGGCGGAGGCTTTTGATAACCATTTAATCGGGTATAAAAGATCGGACATAAAAAACACCCTCTTTGTCGAATAAGTATACTTGTATACAAGTAGTATAAACGAGGAAAACTAAAATGCAAGCGCTTTAATTAAATTGTCATCTTTATCAAAATTGCGGCTTTTCGATGTGATAGGCTAGAGAACGAAAGCGTAGAACAGATTGTAAGACATCAGTCAGATGGAGGGATAAAATAAATGAAAATTTTAGTAGTCGGTGCAGGAGCCGTCGGAGGTTATTTCGGAGCCCGGTTGGCGGAAAAAGGGGAAGATGTCACATTTTTAGTGCGTGAACGCCGGTTTGAAGAATTGTGTGCAGGACTTCATGTCAAAAGTCTTCATGGGGATATTACCTATTCTCCGCGCCTGATCCGGACCGGAGAAAAAGGAACGTTTGATGTCATTCTTTTATCGACCAAGGCTTATCATCTGGAGCAGGTGTTAGAGGACATCAAACCGTTCGTCGCAACTGATACATATATTTTGCCGTTGCTAAACGGAATGGCACATTTAAAGCAACTGGAGCAACACTTCGGAGCGGAACGTGTACTGGGCGGACTCTGCTTCATCGAATCAACGCTTGATGCACAAGGACACATCGTACAGACGAGTCCGTCCCATCATTTATTATTCGGTCCGTTACCGGGAACCCGGCCAGACCGTTTGGAAGAACTGAAGCAGCACCTAGAGGGGACACTAGCGCCGATTAAATACTCGGACTCGATTACCAGCGATATGTGGAATAAGTATCTGTTCATCACGACGTTTTCCGGTGTGACGTCGCTTTTCCGTTCAGCAATCGGTCCGATTCGTTCGCAGGAAGAAGGAATGATGATGATCCGCCGCCTGGCAACGGAAGCCAAAGAAGCGATGGAACGCCAAGGTGCTGTGTTCAGTGATGGGATTGAACAGATCCAACAGCAACAGATCGCACAAATGGATGAAACGATGAAGTCGTCCTTACAACGTGACATGGAGAAAGGTAATGAAGTCGAGTCAGCTCATTTGTTCGGCACACTTCTTTCGAAAGATGAAGCGACGCAAGTGATGTTGCCGGCGATTTATGCAAATCTCGAAATTTATCGTATGTCGAGAAAAGATGTTTAACTAGTTGTTATATAGGGAATATTCGTTAGGTTGTATTGAGCCTATATTTTTCATAATCCACAATAATGTGTAGTTTTCAGCTATTCGTTGACTTGCTGAATTGCATTCAACTATCCTTGAAAAGACAAGATGGTTAAAAAAGCAAAATATATTTTATATTTTTTAAATGAAAACAGAAGTGAGAGGGGAATTATTTTACATGAAACGTATTATTATCCGTGCGGGTATGACACCGTTTGAACAGTTCGACGCAGAATATTTGATGAAGCATAACTCAATCGGAGGGAACGTCGGAAACCTGATTTATCAATACAGTATTTTCCGCACCTTGATGACAGAGGGCACGACGATCACACCGGATTACTACTACTATGAAGAAGAGCGTGCAGATGAAATCAATGCGAACTTCGATTTATATGTCATTCCACTCGCTGATGCATTCCGTAAAGAATTCGTCCCGACACTTCGTAAATATACAAAATTGATTAAAAAACTAAAGATTCCGGTCGTCGTCATCGGTGTCGGTTTACGCGCACCGTTTGAAGCGAATTTAAACGACGGTTTCTCATTTGATGAAGACGTTAAAGCGTTTGTCAGCGCAGTTCTTGAGCGCTCAAGCATGCTTGGACTTCGCGGCGAAATCACATCAAAATATTTGACGCGTCTTGGTTTCCGCGAAGGAATCGATCACAAAGTCATCGGTTGCCCATCGATGTATGCGTTTGGTCGTGATTTGAAAATTCGTGAAACGAATATCACAAAAGATTCAATGATCGGTGTCAACTCGTCACGTCTTGCACCGCAAAACGTCCTTAACTTCATCACACGCGGAATGGAAGAGTACCCGAACCACTACTTCATCCCGCAATGGATGAAAGAGTTGCGTTTGACGTACACAGGAACACATCCGATTGCTGACTTATCCGTCACGAACTATCCGGTCAAGATGTCGGATCCGACTTACATGAACGACCGTGTCCGCTTCTTCTTAAACGCGCAGACATGGATCGACTTCTTGAAAGAAGCTGACTTCAGCTTCGGAGCACGTCTTCACGGTAACATCACGGCAACACTTGCCGGAACGCCAAGTATCCTGATTCCGAAAGATGCACGGATGCGCGAATTAACGGATTATCACCAATTGACACACATTTGGGCAAATGACATCACAGACAGCACACGCTTGTCGGATGTGATTGAGTCGGCTGACTTCCAAAGTCCGACACGTGTTCAAGCACGTAACTTTGATAACTTCGTGGAATTCCTGAATACAAATGATCTAGAACACATCTACAAAGAAACGAACTATCCGGAGAACGTTCCGTTTGATCGTGAAATGGCCAAAGCAGAGTTGCTTCCGGTCGTTAAACCGATCACAGGAATCAGTATCGAAGAAGCTGTTTCACGTTTTGAATCATACTTCCCAGCAGAAGAACAAAAAATCGTGGCAGCTCAAAAACGCGATAAAGCGAAAATGGCTGAAAAAGATAAGAAAATCAAATCACTTCAAGGCAAGTTGAACAGTCAAACAAAAGAAATGAAGCATCAACAAGGCACATTGAACCGGAAAGCGGTTCGCATGGCATTGAAGACAGCTGATTTGTTTGCGAAGAAATAAGCGACAGACGTCTTATACCGTTTTGGTGTAAGGCGTTTTTTTTTACATGATAAATTCTGAATTGTGTTGACAATTCAAAACAGGGTTGGTACTGTTATGAAAAATTACATTCTTATCCAGAGAGGTGGAGGGACTGGCCCTTTGAAGCCTCAGCAACAGGTCGAAAGATACTGTGCTAATTCCTGCGGGTGTTGTACCCGATCGATAAGCTTCCTTTGATTGTCGACCGACGCACCCATGCATGTGGGTGCGTTTTTTTTTAGTTTAACGAGAAAAAGAGGAGTGTGGAGGAGCAATGAAAGAAGGAACGTTTCGGCGGAAAATGGAATCCCGGCATATCGTCATGTTGTCACTCGGCGGTGTCATCGGGACCGGATTATTTTTAAGTACAGGCTATACGCTCGAGCAGGCCGGTCGGGTCGGCACGATTTTATCTTACCTGGTCGGAGCGCTGGCGGTTTATCTGGTAATGCTTTGTCTAGGGGAGCTGGCGGTACATATGCCGGAGACGGGTGCCTTTCACAGCTACGCGACGAAATATATTGGATCCGGAACAGGCTATACCGTCGCCTGGCTTTACTGGCTGACTTGGACGGTCGCGCTCGGTTCGGAATTTACGGCAGCCGGTTTATTGATGCAACGCTGGTTTCCGGATGTTCCGGTCTGGCTGTTCAGTGCTTTATTCGTCGTCATGATTTTAGGCATCAATGTCTTGACGGTCCGCTTGTTCGCGGAAGTTGAATTTTGGTTTTCTGCCGTCAAGGTGCTGACG
This sequence comes from Exiguobacterium sp. Helios, assembly GCF_014524545.1. NCBI lineage: Bacteria > Bacillati > Bacillota > Bacilli > Caryophanales > Exiguobacterium > Exiguobacterium sp. Helios. The sequence continues at coordinate 185,492 of NZ_CP053557.1, read as the reverse complement.
ATTTTAGTGTTCATCGTCTTAGGAACAGCAGCAATCGTCGGATTCTTGCCCCTCGCGGACGGCTCACAAGCACCGCTTCTCGCTCCGTTGACGGAGGGGGGCCTGTTTCCGAACGGAGCGTTCGCGATCTTGATGACGATGCTTGCCGTTAACTTTGCCTATTCCGGAACAGAGTTAATCGGGATTGCAGCAGGTGAGGCGGTCGATCCGAAACGGACGGTTCCTCTCGCCATTCGAACAACAGTCTTCCGGCTCGTCTTATTTTTTGTCGGGACGATCATTGTTCTTGCGATTCTGTTACCAAATGATTCAAAAGGAGTGCTTGAAAGTCCATTCGTTGCTGTGTTTGAACGGATCGGTCTTCCGTTTGCAGCAGACATCATGAACTTCGTCATCCTGACCGCGATTTTGTCAGCAGCGAACTCGGGTCTGTATGCCGCATCACGGATGCTCTGGTCTTTATCCGATCAACGGATGATTACGCCGTACTTTTCTAAATTAAATGCGAGCGGAGTGCCGATACGTGCCGTTCTCTTCAGTATGCTCGGTGGTCTGCTTGCCCTGTTCTCCAGCGTCTATGCACCGGGTTCCGTCTACATTGCGCTTGTCTCGATCTCGGGACTGGCAGTCGTCGTTGTCTGGATGAGTATCAGCGCCTCACAGTTCATGTTCCGCAAGCGCTATCTGCAAGAGGGGCATGATCTAAACGATTTGGTTTACCGGACGCCCTGGTATCCGTTTGTACCGATTCTGTCGTTTTTAATGTGTTTGGCTTCATTGATCGGAATCGCCTTTGATCCGACGCAACGGGTCGCCCTCTATTTCGGGGTTCCGTTTATCGCGGTCTGTTACATCGTTCATCATCTGACAAAAACATCATGGAAACGGAGTGTGGAAGATGTCAAAGAACAACAATCCAGTTGAACAACTGTTAAAAGAAAAACCCTATATTTTATTGGACGGAGCACTGGCGACGGAACTTGAACGCCATGGGAGAAATCTCGATGATCCGCTTTGGTCGGCCCGGGTACTGCTTGAAGAACCGGAACAGATTCACCGCGTCCATGCGGATTATTTTAAAATCGGGGCGGATTGTGCCATCACGTCCAGCTACCAAGCGAGTGTCGCCGGCTTCAGCAGCCGGGGGATTAAAGAAGAGGAAGCGATTGAACTGATGAAACAAACGGTCTATCTGGCACAGCAGGCGCGTGCGGAAACCGGACCGGCAGCGGATCACGCTTTGATTGCGGGATCGATTGGTCCTTACGGTGCCTATCTTTCGGACGGATCCGAATACATCGGTCATTACGGAGTCGACGATGCGCAACTTGAAGCTTTCCACCGTCCTCGTCTGGAAGCGTTAATCGCGGCAGGTGCGGACGTGTTGGCATTTGAGACGATTCCCTCCTTGCAGGAAGCCGAAGTGCTGTTCCGGCTGCTCGAAGAATTTCCGGATCAGTCGGCCTGGCTTGCCTTTTCCCTGCGTGACGCAACACACATCAGTGAAGGAACACCGTTGAGTGAGTGTATCAAGGCATTAGGGGAGCACCCGCAACTGGCGGCAATCGGCGCGAACTGTTTTCCGGCATCGATTGCGACAGAGTTCATCACGACATTAAAACAACTGACCGATGTACCGATTATCGTCTATCCGAATTCCGGTGAGCAGTATGATCCGGTCAGTAAGACCTGGTCCGGTGAAGCAGTGTGTACGGCTTTCGAAGACATTGCTCCGGAATGGTATGCCGCAGGTGCCCGGTTGATCGGCGGATGTTGCCGTACGACACCCGAGCAGATTGAGCGGATTCAACAGAAGGTGACAATCGGTTAACCGGAAGTCATGTCTAATAAGGACAAAAAAAGAGAGCGGAATTTTGCATCCGTCCTCTTTTTAGACTGATATTTCGTATTTTCAGAAACTCACCGTTCCCGTAACGCTTGGTTGAACTGTTTCAGCAACCGACCGAACGATTCGGCATCTTCATCCGGCCAGTCATGTAATAACCGTTCGATGCTCGTTAAACGGGCTGTCCGGTAAGTTTCGAGCTCTTGTTGACCGTAATCTGTGATGTTGTAAAAGAAGGCCCGGCCGTCTGTCGGGTCTTTTATTTTTTCGACTAATTTTTTCTGATCGAGCGCAGCCGCTTGTCGGCTGACGGTCGAGACGTCGAGTTGCAACTCACGGGCAAGGGTTTTGACACCGACTTGACCGGAGTCAGATAACTGGCGCAAGAGTAAATAGGAAGCACGGTCCAGGTTCCGATTATCGGCCGTTGCCGTCGTTAAACGACGAATAAGAATCGCCAGTTCCAGTTCAATTGTTTCCAGGGATTGATTCGACATATTGTCACCTCTCATTAGCATTCATTGCCCTCATCATTACGCACGGGCTGTCCTCTGTCAATCAAAGGCAGGCTTCTTGACAGGATTATAGTTGTATTATACAATCATAAATGTTATTTAATTGTATCGTGAAACTTGTTGTTATGAACTTATTTTAATTACAGCGTCTGATGAAGGAGAATTCTGATGAAAGCTTATCAATCGATGAAAGAAACCGTCATTACGGTCAATGAACAGGATACGATCCGGACGGTAGTAGAACGTTTTATCACATCCGGTATCAGTGGGGTTCCGGTCGTCAACGGAGAGCAGGAAGTCGTCGGCTACATCAGCGACGGCGATATCATGCGGGCCATCGGCAAACATAAAGACATCATTGTCGATACGTTTTTATATGTCGATGTCATCAAAGGCGATGATGAAAACTATGAAGAGCGCGTCCGTCACATCCTGACGCGTCCTGTCATGGACATGGCACGCCGGAAAGTCGTGACAGCGACGACAGAAACCGAGATGGAAGAAATTGCAGCGACACTCGGTTCAAAACGAATTAAAAAATTACCGATTCTAAAAGACGGCAAGCTCGTCGGAATCATCAGTCGCGGTGACGTCATCCGTCATTCGTTTAAACAGTTTATTTAAGAAAGAAGGATTTATATGGCTCTTGCGGAAAAAACAACGACACTTGCGCCTGAAACAGTTCTATCGGAAAGCAAACACGGTTTACTGCATCAACCGATTGCTGTTTGGGCGGTATTCTTTGCCAGTATCACGGCATTCATGGGAATGGGGCTCGTCAATCCGGTCCTACCGACGATTGCCGAAAACCTCGAAGCATCAAAAAGTGAAGTTACGCTACTATTTACAAGTTATAACGCCGTCATGGCATTTGCGATGCTGATTACCGGCGCGATTTCTTCACGGATTGGTCAAAAGGGGACATTGATGCTCGGGATTGCGGTTATCGCAACTGTTGCCGGTTTTGCGTCACAGGCCGACAGTATTTGGACACTTGTCGCGTTACGCGGCGGTTGGGGACTCGGGAATGCACTGTTCGTCGCGACAGCACTCGCAGCGATTGTTTCCCTTTCATCCGGTGGAACAGCAAAAGCGATCATCTTATATGAAGCGGCAGTCGGTCTCGGGATTTCAATCGGTCCACTGCTCGGTGGAACACTCGGTTCGATCACATGGCGCGCGCCTTTCATGGGTGTTGCGACGATCATGGTCATCGCGTTCCTCGTGTTGTTATTCCTGATGCCGAAACCGGTCGCAACAGCGACACCAGCGAAAAAGATTTCATTGATTGCACCGTTCCAGGCCATGAAACACCGGTCTTTACTGACACTTGGAATCGTTGCAGCCTTGTATAACGTCGGCTTCTTTACGATCATGGCCTATGCACCGTTCGTCATGAAATTACCGGCAAAAGGGCTCGGCTTCGTCTTTCTCGGTTGGGGGATGTTGCTTGCTCTGACATCCGTGTTAACAGCACCAAAATTAAAACAATGGCTCGGCACCATTAAAGCAATGGTACTGATGCTTCTCTTGTTCGCCGTCTTGTTATTGTTAATGGGGATCTTTACGGAAACACCAGCTGTTGTCATCGTCTGTGTCATTCTTGCCGGGGCAGTTCTCGGGAATAACAACACTTTGATTACGACAGCCGTCATGGATGCAGCACCGGTCGAACGTTCGACGGCATCCGCTGCATATAGTTTCTTACGTTTTCTCGGGGCAGCTATCGCGCCATTCATGGCCGGTAAATTGTCTGAAATCTATAATGCTAACCTGCCGTTTTATGTCGGCAGTGCGTTCGTCTTACTGTCTGTCGTCATCATCGGGGTCAATCTCAAACACATTCGTCATATCGATACGACAGACAGCGGGCATTAATTTTAAACAGTAAACGAAACGTCCTTTCCTTCGCTGAATCCGCGGAAGAAAGGACGTTTTTTTGGTGACATCAGAACTTCGGATACGTCTTTTCGAGGAAAGCGACCGAATGGACAATCAGTTCTCTTAAGACAAGCAGATCAACATCTGCTAGTTTAGTGATAGAGATACAGCTTTTTCCGCTCTTATGTGTCCCGAGACGTGCGAGATACTGCTCCCGATCGACACCGGTCGCAAGATAGAGACTGATTGTCGTTTTTCTCGGAGAAAATCCGACCAGGAACGATTCTCCCTGATGACCGGAAGGATAACGATACTGGTAATGTCCACAGCCAACGATGTTTTCTCCCCACATGACGGCTGGTTCCCCCGTCATTTCTTCAAAAATCTGCCGCAATTGCTCGCAGTCCGTCCGTTTTGACAATGGCGTAATCGTACTCAAAAAGGTATCGACACTCTGAGTGGTCGGTAACGTTTTTTGTGAATCACTCATTCGGAAGTCTCCCTTCGCAGGATGGCAACACTCATTTTCAATTCGATAGTAAACGATTCCCTGTCTGACAGGCATTCATTCAAAAAGAGGTGATTCTGTTGAAACATACAATCTCGTTTGCAGGATATGACGAAACGTTGGCGTGGCACATCATGGAAGTCGATCCGGCACACGCTGCGCTACTCATTCATGTCTGGTATCAAGCGGAAAAAGTACATCAGATGACGGTAAGCTTTTCGGAGTATGACCGGTTTGCGCATGAATTTCTTAAGGTACATGAACAGTTTCCGGGAAGTATCTCGTTCGAAAAAGGAGACTTTACATTGGAGCTGACGTACGACCGGCTGGGGCACGTCCGGATTAAATGGAGTCTTGCCGGTGAAGCGACACACGTTCTGGCGTCCGATCAAAGTTATATCGGACAGGCCCTGGCTTCAATCGGCGTTTATATGTAGAAATCCTCCATCTGTCTGGGAACAGATGGAGGATTTTTCAGGTAGAGGAGTGCAGCGCAAGACGCGTACACAACTCAATCGTTTCCGCATACTCTGACAGCGGGATTGACTCATCGATTTGATGTGCCAGCCGGAAATCGTGGAACGAAGCGACCGCAATCGGAAAGCTTCGGGCCGCCTGACTGAACATCGCACCGTCTGTTCCGCCCGGAATCGCGACGCGTGTTGTCGGCTGTTGCCGGATGGATTCCATCGTATCTGCGACAATCTGTAAGAACGGATCGTCACGGTCTGTTTCGCAGGACGGAATATCCTTAATGACTGTCACCTCCATCGAAAAGCTATCGTCCTGTTGAGACAGACGTTGGTTCACTTCTTCCAGTGCTTGTAAGACCTGTTCCCGTCCAAATCCCGGAATCGTTCGGATGTCCATATAAAACGCGGCTTTACTCGGAATGACGTTCGGACCTTCGCCGCCTGTAATCGACGTGATGGAAGCGATGACCGGACCAAGATCCGGGTGACTTTGATCGGTCATCGTAAACCGGCCGGATTTGATTTCACGGATGACACGATACAAATCATCGATGGCGTTTTGACCGAGCTGTGGTGAAGAGCTGTGCGCACTTTTTCCGGTGCAGGATACTTCGACACCGACGACCCCTTTTTGCGAATAACCGAGAAAACCGCTCGTCGGTTCTGTAATCAGCAGCGCGTCTAAATCATCGGCGTCACCACGTTCTGTCAAATGACGGGCGCCGGTCATACCGTTTTCTTCATCGGATGTAATCAACAATTTTAGACGGTTCGGCAAGTCATCACGTTGATTTAATTCGATCATCATACTGACCATCGCCATGACACCGGACTTCATATCGGAGGCACCACGTCCGTAAATCCGTCCGTCCTCGATGACACCGCCGAACGGATCTTTTGTCCATTCACTGATTTTAACCGGTACCGTATCGAGATGACCGGAGAAGCCAATTGTTTTCGGATGAACGGCAGCAGCACCGGCCTCGACCGTGGCGACAAGACAAATCCGTTTCGGAGAGACTTCAATCCAGTCTGTCTGGACACCATGAGAGGTCAGTAATTCATAGACATAGGTTGCGACGTTCTCTTCCCCGTCGTGTGGATTAGTGCTTGGAATTTGTAAACAGCGTTGCAAATAAGTAATCGGTTCTGTAAGCATAATTTCTCCTCCTTTACTGTCTTGTTCCCGTTTTCAGGTAGTTGCGTGAGGTGAACGAATGGCCAAAACATTTAAGCGCACCGAATTTCTTAGGCTCAAACCGTTTGAAAATGAACAAAAAAACACGATTCCTGAATCAGGAATCGTGCTGAACAGAAAATCAAAGCCGTTATTCAGCATCTGTTTTCCATTTGTCGTCGATTAACATTTCGCCCGGCCACGTGTACGCCATGATGCCGCCGTCGGCCGTAATGTCTTCACCGGTGACGTAAGAGCTGTCATCTGACGCAAGGAACAGGGCGACCGTCGCCATCTCACGCGGTTTGCCGAGACGGCCGAGTGGAGTAATCCAGGCGTTGGCATCGCGGAACTGTTTACCTTGTTGTTCTTCTTTTCCACCGACGAGTGTATCGATGAGCGGTGTTTCAATCGTCCCTGGGGAAAGCGAGTTGACGCGGATGCCATCGCGGGCATAATCAATTGCCATCGCCCGTGTGAAGTTGGCAATGCCGCCTTTTGCAGCATTGTAGCCGGAACGGTTCAAGTCGGCTGCACGCCCCGACATCGATGATGTATTGATGATGGATCCGCCGTTCTTCAGCATCAATGGAATGACGAATTTACTCGTTAAGAACGTTCCGCGTAAATCGACGGCGATGATTTGATCAAACAGTTCGATCGGGTATTCATGCACCTTTCCTCCCTGTTGATCAATTCCAGCATTGTTAAACAAGACGTCGACCGTTCCGTATGTAGACTCTAGATGGTCGGCGAGTTGTTTGACGCTGTCGACTTGTGAGACATCGACATGAACGGCTTCTGCCTTCCCGCCGGCTTCCTTGATTTTCTCTACCGTTGCTTGTGCTTTTTCAAGCTCGACGTCCGCGCAGACGACTGTCGCTCCCTGCTCGGCAAAGACAAGTGCCGTTGCCTGCCCGATTCCTGTCGCTGAGCCGGTAATGACGGCCACTTTGTTTTCAAGTCGTTTCATCAAAAATCTCCTCCTAAAAAATAATATCCGATGGTGTAGCTTACCTTACGAATCATTCCCTGCATCAATCGGGCTAAACCCATCGAACTGTCTAACGTTTTTAAGGAACGGGAATAACTCAAACAGGAAAGCGCAACACGAAAGGAATGAGAACGCTGACATCAGAACAACGGAAATCAGCAAAAAAACTCTTAACCGAAGCCGTTCAGCATCAAATCGAGTTAACGAATGGACCGATGAAAGAGGAATTGATAGAAAGAACGACACCTGTCTTATGGTTCGGTGATGCCGCAAAAAAGAGTTGGCTGACAGTGGCGACGAATCCGTCAGCCGGACAGTTTTTAAAAAAGGATGGAACGCTGCGGTTTGACTCGACCGGACCGTTCTTTTTACTGAATCCGGGCATGTCGTTGGAGGCATATCTGACAGACATCCACTTGGAACAAAGCATCCGTAAATTCAATGACTATTTTCAACAAAAGGATGTCTATAAAACATGGTTCGGAAAAGAACAGGGCGGGAAGCTGGAAGGGTTCTTAAACGGACTGGGTGCATCCTTGTATGATGGTTCTCTGCAGTCTGTCATTCACACGGACTTCTTTCCACTTCCGACGAAACGGTATATGGGAAAGATTTCGATGCGGCACGAACTGGAAGAAACCGTTTTTGGACAAACCTTTTTTTTGAAACTGGTGCCATTGTTTTCATTACACGGGATTATCTTGCTTGGACGGGAGCACACGGACCGTTTTCGGAAGCTTGATCCGAGTGTTGCGTGGCAAGAACCCGTTCCACTAACCGATTATCCGGATGCTGTCGTCGAATTTGGTTATTCGGCTGAACTGAATCTGCCGATTATCGGACTTCATTTTAAACCGAGCGAACAGTTCCTTGGTCTCGGCAGCCGCGTCGATGAAAATGGGCGAAGTCATGGGACATACGGCTCGGCGAATGGACTGCGGGAAATCGGAGAGCATGTCCGGAAAAAACTCGCTGAATTCTACCCAGTAGAGGATTGACAGTCGTTTTCATATCCGTAATAATGGAAATGAATTAGCACTCTATTGTATAGAGTGCTAAAAGTAAAAGGGGGTATCGAAAATGGAAACGAAACAATTTAAAGCCGAATCGAAACGATTGCTCGAAATGATGATTCATTCCATCTATACACACAAGGAAATCTTTTTACGTGAGTTGATTTCGAACGCCAGTGACGCCATCGATAAAATTTATTATAAAGCGTTGACGGACGAGACAATCACGTTCGACAAGGAAGCCTACAAAATTACGATTGAACCGAATAAAGAAACACGTCAACTGATTTTGCGCGATACGGGAATCGGGATGACAAAAGAAGAACTTGAAGAAAACCTCGGAACGATCGCGAAAAGCGGATCGCTCGCCTTTAAAGCGGAGAATGAATTAAAGGACGGCCATGACATCATCGGACAGTTCGGTGTTGGTTTCTATTCCGCCTTTATGGTCGCCGATACCGTTACGGTCGTGACGAAACCCTTTGGCAGTGATGTCGCCTACAAGTGGGAGTCACGCGGAGTCGACGGGTATACGATTGAAGAGGTCGAAAAAGAGACGGTCGGAACAGACATCACACTTCATATTAAAGCCAACGAAGAAGAAGAGAACTACGATGAATATTTAGAACCGTACCGCCTCCGGACCATCATCAAGAAATACTCCGACTTCATCCGCTATCCGATTGAGATGGCGGAGACGGAACAGCGTCCGGTCGACGGATCAGACGAAACTGAGTCCGTTACGGTCATGAAGACGGTCAACAGCATGGTGCCGATTTGGCGAAAAAACAAACGGGAGCTGACGGATGACGATTACCGCAACTTCTATCAGGAAAAACGATACGGATTTGACGCACCGATCAAACACATTCATATCAGTGCTGACGGAGCCGTCCGTTATCAGTCCATTTTGTTCATTCCCGAGCAACCGTCGTTTGATTATTATTCAAAAGAGTTCGAAAAAGGACTCGAACTGTATGCGAACGGTGTCTTAATCATGGAAAAATGCAGCGATCTCTTACCGGATCACTTCAGCTTCGTCAAAGGAATGGTCGATTCGGAAGACTTATCGCTCAACATTTCGCGTGAAATGTTGCAACACGACCGTCAGTTGAAGTTGATTGCGAAGAATATTCAAAGCAAGATCAAGACGCAGCTCGAAGCCTTGTTGCGTGACGACCGCGAAAAATATGAGACGTTTTACCAAGCATTCGGCCGTCAATTAAAGTTCGGTATCTATAACGATTACGGGATGCAAAAGGACACGGTGAAAGACCTTGTTCTGTTCCATTCGGCTAAAGAGAAAAAATTAGTGACGCTTGCAGAGTATGTCGCCGCGATGCCGGAAGATCAAAAGTATATCTATTACGCGTCAGGCGAAAGCACGGACCGGTTGGATAAGTTGCCGCAATCAGAGCTCGTGAAAGATAAAGGCTTCGATATTCTGTACTTTACGGAAGAAATCGATGAGTTTGCCATTCAAATGCTTCTTAACTATGAAGGAAAAGAGTTTAAGTCTGTCACGAGCAGCGACCTCGGAATTGAACAGACGGAACAGGCGGAAACGACCGAGACACAAGCCGAGATGTTTAAAGCGATGCAGGAGGTACTGGCAGGACAAGTCAAAGAAGTCAAAGCCTCGACCCGCTTAAAATCACATCCGGTCTGCTTTGCAACGGATGGTGCAGTATCGATCGAGATGGAGAAAATCCTCAAAGCGATGCCGAACAACCAGGACGTCGCCGCCGTCAAAATCCTGGAATTAAATACATCACATGATGTGTTCCGGGCGATTGAATCAGCGTACGTTGAAGACCGTCCGAAATTTGAGCGGTACACGAAGTTGATGTATCAACAAGCATTATTGATGGAGGGACTACCAATCGAAGATCCGGTCGCGTTTGCGAACGAAGTCTGCGCATTAATGGTCTGAAATTAAAAAAAATCGTATAAAGAAAGCCGGACCCGATGAATTCATCAGGTCCGGCTTTTTGGATGGTGTGTTTACTGCATCTTACTCCGAACGTAGCTGCGACGGGACTTCGCCGCGTCGTGACAGGACGTTCAGCATGACGAGGAAAATCACGAAGGCGATCAGGGCACCGATGAAGCCGAATAGGGACGAACCGGTGACACCGAGTACGAGATATCCGACAGCCGACGTCACTGCACCAATCAAGGCATATGGCAACTGGGTCGTGACGTGATCAATATGATGCGAACCGGCACCGGTCGAACTGAGAATCGTCGTATCGGAAATCGGTGAACAATGGTCCCCGAAGACAGATCCGGCAAGAACAGCAGCAAGTGTTGGTAACAACAGACTTGGATCAACCGCCATGATCAAATCGGCTCCGATCGGTAACATGATTCCGAACGTCCCCCAACTCGTTCCGGTCGAGAATGCCATGATACTGGCAATCAAGAATAGAAGGAACGGCAGATAAGAAGCGGGAATCGATTTGCTGATGAAACTTGCGAGATAATCCCCGGTCTTCATGTCACCGATGACCGCGATGATCGTCCAGGCAAACAACAGAATAACGACAGCGGGCCACATCGATTTCATGCCCGCCCAGATACTGATGCGGTAATCACGTGCCGGAATTTTCCGACCGATCATCATCAGGAACGCAACGACTAAACTGATGATGACACCAGAAACAAGTGAGCGCGTCACGTCTGTTGCTTCAAAGGCGCCGATTAACGAAAAAGGCCGATCGTCAGCCGCAAGTGCCTGGGCACCTGTCCAAAGAAGGGCTGTGATGGTCGCAATGACTAACACGACGATTGGAACAACCAAGTCACGGACTTTACCGCCATCGTGTTCCTTGACTTCTTCTGCCATCCCCATTGGTGTCCCTTTGTTGGCGTCAAACAATTCACCTTGTAAGGCCCGCAACTCGTGCGTCCGCATCGGTCCAACGGCAATTCCCGTATAGGCGATGTAGAGTGTCAGTAACAAAGCGAAGATGGCGTAGAAGTTTAACGGCACAATCATCAGGAACGCACTGAACGCCGAGTAATCAGTGATTGAATGGGTCGTCAAGATTCCTGCGATAATCGAGATGATGAAGGCACCCCAGCTCGATAATGGACTGATGACACAGACCGGTGCAGCGGTGGAATCGATGATATACGCCAGTTTGGCGCGCGAGACACCGCGACGATCCGTTAACGGACGACTGACATTTCCGACGGCCAGACTGTTAAAGTAATCATCGATGAAAATCAAAATACCTAATCCGAAAGCGGCAAGCCTTGCACCACGTGCCGTCTTGACATGTGTCGTCGCCCATTCGCCGAAAGCACGGGCACCGCCGGATGTTTGTATCAGTGTAGACAAGACACCGAGTAACAGTAAGAAAACGAGTAATAAGACATTCCATTCATTTAACGCACCGTCTGCCCAAAACAGACTGAAGATGTTTTTTCCGAGATAAACAACGGTATCCACCGGATTGAAGCTGTGAAGCAGTAAGGCACCAATCAAAATGCCGACACCAAGTGAAATGACGACTTTTCGTGTGACAATTGCTAAAACGATGGCAACGATTGCCGGGACAAGCGCAACGATAGAATCTGAATAGTTGACCATTGTTGTGGTTCCTCCTCCTTTTTTAGAAGATGAGACCCGTTGCACAGAAAAAAGCAAGGGCACCGGCAACAAAGCCGACACCCTTGCTGGATGCGTCTTTCTTAGCCGAATTGGAGCGCTCCATACAACATGCGTATGGCAATCGAACGGGTCTTTCCCGATTCGACCAGCATGGTCACGTCTGACACGTGACGATACTTCGGCGGCATCACCTTTCTTTGATCGTCTTCGTTGTCATCCTCAGACCAAATACTCATCAACACCGCGCCTCTACCTCATCGATAGAATAGTCATATTCTTTTTATAGGAAAATCTTATCCTATTTCTTTTAAAAAATTAAGGCTGTTTGTTAAGTATCGAAGTAGGAAGTTAACTGCTTCATCAAATAGTCTTTATTTTCTTCAAACTGTCGCTTCCGGTGTCCATTTGCACCAGAAGGATGCGGGAAACCAAATAATACAGTATGTTTTTTAATTCGTCCCTGATGAAGCAATGTCCGGACAGTTGACTCGACGACACGTCCGAACGGGACCAAAATGACAGGGGCGGGTAACTGATTCAATTCCGCTGCGAAGTGCTCATACGCGTAATGTTGCAGCAACGGTGTTCGGTCAATCTTTGGTTGATGTCCCGTATAATTTTTGTCCCGGTAAAAAACAGGATGTCTCAGAATCGAAGTCGTGTGCAACAGATTCTGATTTGCATGAAATAAGGTGGCTGTTGAAGGAATATTCAGCAGACGATTTAATTCGAGTTCATCTAACATTATTGTCAAATTACGCCGCATGGGACCGGCGAAACTGGCACTGTATTTGACGATTTTCGATGCTTCTTCGATTGTTGCACCATGGTGGAAGGCATCAGCCGCTTCTTCATAAGCAATGCGCATTTGTTCAAATCCTGGTGTGATGCCAATGAAGACTATTTTGGCAGAGCGATTGATATATTCTCCGATTGGTGAGTAGTAAACGGATAATTCCTGTTCCTGTTGTAATAGGAAACCGTCTGTGAACAAGTCCTGGCGCGTCAAGGACCGATCAATCGGTAAGGCGCGGATGGCCTGTTCAAAAATCGATAATGAATTCAGCATGATAAGTCCTCTCTCTTTCTGTATTGGACCTATGATAACAAATAATGGTATTACATACAATTTAAACCCATATCAATATAGTGAGGGGTCTCTTAAGAATAAAAAAACCTTGCGACCAAATTGGAGGCAAGGCGGTTCTGACATGAATTATAAAGAAGTTCGTTCTTTGACAGAAGCCACTTCATACGTGATGATTTCACTTCCAAGCATTGGAGATTCTTCTTGTTTGCCGTCTGACGGTGCCGGACGCTTATGTGACTCTTTAAAATCATCACTGTTCCGCCATACTTCAAAATCCTTCATGTCTTCCCAGTACATGTTGACGTTCATTTCATCGTGTTCTTCGAGACCTTGTGTCAGTAAAACTTCGACACGAACAAATCCCTTCATCGAGTCAAGACCACTCGGACGGGTAAAGCGTGGTGCGAGTGCTGCTGCCATTCCTTTTTTGACTTTAATCCGATTCGTAACAACGATCATTGGATAGTCCCCCTTATAGAATGAAATGCTTACATCCATAGTATAGTACGATGAAACCAACAATGCTTGAAAGAAGGAATCAAATATGAATGAAAAAGAGTACGAAGAACGGCTACGCATCGAGACGATTGATATTCAGCATCTTTATAATGCATTCAGCCATTATAACCGGTACGAACCGACGCCTTATGCAGCGCTGGAGGAATTATGTGCCGTCTATCCCTTCGATTATACGGATACGGTCATTGATTTCGGCTGCGGAAAAGGACGGTTGAACTTTTATCTGCATGATCGGTTTGATTGTTCCGTCATCGGTGTTGAGATGAATGGACAATTTTATGAAGATGCCCTTATGAATCAAGCAACTTACATGAAAAAGATGAAGCGACGTCAAGGCAGCATCCGTTTTGAACATACGTATGCGGAAGCTTATCCGATTCCGGATGATGTCACGAAATGTTACTTTTTTAATCCGTTTTCCGTCCAAATTTTCATGAAGGTTGTCGATCAAATCTTAGCATCCGTTGAACGGCGTCCGCGTCCGCTCGATTTGATTTTGTATTACCCGGCAGACGAATACCGGTATTATTTAGAGCATCAGACGATTTTCGAACAGGTGGAAGAAGTCCGTCTGAAAGAACTTTTCCAAAAAAATCACGACGAACGATTCGTGATTTATCGGGTGGATTTGTCCCAAGAAGTACCAAAACGGGTATAAGGTACTAACGGCAATCACCAGAAAAGTGAGGCGATTCGGATGATTCATTTGCAACACGTGACGAAAGAATTTGCGCCGAAACGAGGTTTATTTGATGTCAGTTTTACGGTCGAACCGGGTATGGTGTTCGGCTTTATCGGACCGAACGGAGCCGGGAAATCAACGGCAATCCGGCAATTGATGGGGCTGATTCAAGCAGACTCCGGTCATGCGACCATCGGTGGATATGACTGTTGGAACCAATCACAGGAGGTAAAACGAATTGTCGGTTATTTACCGGGTGAGATTAATTTACCGGGTGATTTTACGGGTGAACAGGTCCTGCATTTGATGCAGCAACTCCATCAAAGCAAACCGGAACGTCAATCGGCGTTGCTGGAACAGTTTCCCTTCGAAACGAAAACGAAAATCCGGAAGATGTCGAAAGGGATGAAACAAAAGTTGGCATTAGTCGGCTGCTTCATGAAGGATGCCCCGGTCTATCTGCTTGACGAACCGACCAGTGGACTTGATCCCTTGATGCAGGAACGTTTTTTAAGCTTGATTGACAACGAACGGCAACGCGGGAAAGCCATTTTGATGAGTTCACATCATTTTCCGGAGATGGAAAAATCGTGTGACCGGGCCGCATTGATTAAAGAAGGACGAATCATCATCGAGTCGGATATCCATGAGCTGGTCCGTTCGAGCCGAAAACAGTACACGATTGAATTTGGTCTCGAAGCACATGCTGAACGGTTTGCACTTCAAATTGGAAGTCAACGCGTTCAAAATCATGTTTCCTTTTTCACAAGCAACGAACGGACGTTGAATCAAATCATCCGTCTTTTAACCGAATATGATGTCCGGGCGATTCAAACTTCGGCAGATGACTTAGAGCATGTCTTCTTACATTATTATAGTGAGGAGGAATCACCATGATGACGATCATTTGGTCGTTACTCAAGCATAACGGGAAGCCGATCACGGCCTATGCAGTCGGGACGAGTCTGTATTTATTGATGCTTGCCGCACTCTATCCGTCGATGATGAAGACGGGGTTGCTGGAAGCGAAGCTCCAGGCACTGCCACCGGAAGTTTTAAAAGCTTTCCAATACGATAAAGTGACCGGTTTTGATAACGTTCTCGACTTACTCGGCGGAAATTATTACGGACTGATTTTTCAAATCATCGCGTCTTTATTTTTATTGTCACTTGCTGCGCGCTTACTGGCACGGCCAATTGATAACGGTGAACTGATTTTATACTTGGCTGCTCCGATTACGCGTCATCAATATACGGCATCGGCAATGATTGTAATGCTACTCGCCAGTACATGCCTGGTGTTATGCAATACGTTTGTTTTAGTAATGGCTGACTGGTTTGTTTCCGGGGTTTCGATTGACGGTATGACACTCGTCCGCTTTCAAGTGAATGCACTCTTCCTACTGTATGCCATCGGTGGGTTCACGTTGTGTATCGCCACCTTATTTGATGACGAACGGCGTGCCTTTTCGATCGCTGGCAGTGTCCTTGTGCTGTCGATTGTCCTGACGATTGGAGCCGGTCTCAGTGAAAAAACGGACTGGATGCGTTACGGCTCGATTTTCAGTCTGTTTAACACCCAGCAATTATTAGAAGGAACCCGTCACTTCTTTTGGCATCTCCTGATATTAGTGGGTATCAGTGTATTGTTCCGTATCGGTGCGTTTATAAGTTTCCGTAAGCGCAGTTTGTCGATTTGACACAACTGGACCGTAAAATAAGCCAAAGCGGACGTGGAAATTTACAGAAAGTGAACATTTAGGATTTGAACGTTGCGTAAGCGGCTGATTTTTACTAAGATAAAGGAATGTTATAGTTCTGGAAAAAGAAATGAGGTCTCTCTAATGAATAAACCGTCCATTTATGGATTAACACTTGAGCAGATGACTGAATGGTTATCGCATCAAGGTCACAAACCGTTCCGAGCAAAACAAGTTTGGGATTGGTTGTATCGTAAACGTGTCACTACTTTCGCAGAAATGACGAATGTCAACAAGGATTGCCTTGAGTTGTTAGATCAGAGTTTTGCGATTAATTCGATGACAGAAGCCGTGAAACAGGAATCGGCAGATGGAACAATCAAGTTCCTCTTCAAATTATATGACGGCAGCTTGATCGAAACGGTCTTGATGCGTCATAAGTACGGTCTGTCTGTCTGTGTCACGACACAAGTCGGGTGTAACATCGGCTGTAGCTTCTGCGCAAGTGGCTTGATTAAGAAGAGCCGTGATCTCTCTGCTGGAGAAATCGTCGAGCAAATCATGAACGTTCAGCATCACCTCGATGCTGTCGGTAAAGAAGAGCGTGTCAGCCACGTCGTCGTCATGGGTATCGGTGAGCCGTTTGATAACTTCGACAACATGGTCGATTTCTTGAACGTCATCAAAGATCACAACGGTCTTGCAATCGGTGCGCGTCACATCACGGTTTCGACAAGTGGACTCGCAGATAAAATCTACAAATTCGCAGATTTAAAACTTCAAGTCAACCTGGCGATTTCATTACATGCGCCAAACAACGAACTCCGGACACAAATCATGAAAATCAACCGTGCGATTCCGCTCGAGAAATTGATGCCTGCCATCGATTACTACGTCAAGACGACGAACCGGAAAATCACGATCGAGTACATCCTTTTACGTGGCGTCAACGACCAGAAAGCCCAAGCGATCGAGCTTGCGAAATTGTTCGAAGACAAACGTCATTTGACGTACGTCAACTTGATTCCGTACAATCCGGTCGACGAGCACGGTCAATATCAACGCAGTACGTCAGAAGATATTTCAACGTTCTACGACACGTTGAAAAAGAACGGTCTCAACTGTGGTGTCCGTCTTGAACACGGTACGGATATCGATGCCGCATGTGGTCAGCTCCGCAGTAAACAAATCAAAAAAGATACAGTCGCAGCAAAATAAGCAAGTGGAGCTTCCTGTCACTCTGACGGGAAGCTCTTTTGACGTTCTGTTGAAAGTAGCGCATAATGAGAGGTCACGTCTGATTCATTCATCGAACCAACACATAAACTATAAAAATAAATGAGGTATTCTTATGTCTAAAAAACCATTCACTGATTTTCAGCTCAGTACACCGATTCTAGAAGCGATCGAACAGCTCGGCTACCATACACCGACCGATGTCCAACAAGCAGTTATTCCGGTCGCTTTGTCGGAAAAAGATATCATCGTCAAATCACGGACCGGCAGCGGGAAGACGGCATCGTTCGGGATTCCGCTCTGTGAGCTCGTCGAGTGGGAAGAAAACAAACCACAGGCGTTGATCTTGACACCGACGCGCGAACTGGCCCTGCAAGTCACGGAAGATGTCATGAACATCGGTCGTTATAAACGGATCAAAGCAACAGCCGTTTTCGGCAAACAGCCATTCCGGGGTCAAGTTGCAGAACTCAAGCAAAAAACACACATCGTCGTCGGAACACCGGGACGGGTGCTCGATCATCTGGAGCGCGGCACGTTATCACTTGAAAAAGTGAAATACCTGGTTCTTGACGAGGCAGACGAGATGCTCAACATGGGCTTCCTCGATCAAGTGGATACGATCTTAAAACAATTGCCGAAACAGCGGACGACCATGCTGTTCTCTGCGACGTTCCCACAGGACATCCATCAGCTGAGTGACCGTTACATGCAGTCACCGAAGGAAGTCGAAATCCTGACAAAGGCAACGGAAATTGCAGAAATCGAACACAGTTATATTACGGTAACCGATAAAACGAAATTTGCGGTCCTCAAAGATGTCACGGTCGTCGAAAATCCGGACCGGTGCATGATTTTCTGCCGGACGAAAGAACATGTCGATTTCGTCGCCCAAGGGTTGGCATCAATGGATTATCCGGTCGAAAAAATTCACGGCGGAATGGAACAGGATGAGCGTCTTGCTGTCATGAAAGCCTTCCGGGCAGGTGAGTTCCGTTATCTCGTCGCGACAGACGTCGCAGCACGTGGCATCGATATTGAAAACATCACACACGTCATCCAGTACGACATGCCGGTCGAAAAAGAAAGTTATGTGCACCGGACAGGCCGGACGGGACGGGCAGGAGCGCTCGGAAAAGCAATCAGTTTAGTGACCGAGTCCGATATGCGCCGTCTGCGTGAAGTCGAACAGTACCGTGGTGAGGCCATTGAAAGACGCCAGGCACCGACTGAAAAGGAACTGATTCGGACAGCGGATGCGTTTGAAGAGAAAATTACGACGGCTGATGTCCGGGCTTCGAAAACGGAACAGCTGAATGCCGATATCATGAAGCTCTATTTTAACGGCGGGAAGAAAAAGAAACTGCGTGCCGTTGATTTCGTCGGAACGATTGCGAAAATCGAAGGCATGACCGCGCAAGACATCGGAATCATCACGATTCAGGATACCGTCACGTACGTGGAAATCCTGAACGGAAAAGGTCCGCTCGTCTTGCGGGCGATGAAGACAACAAAAGTCAAAGGTAAACAGTTGAAAGTGTACGAAGCGTTCAAAAAATAAATGGCAGCAGCCGTCTCAAGAGACATCACTCTCTTAAGACGGCTGTTTTTTGTGTCAGGTGCTGTCCGAGATAAAGACCGCTTGCAGCTGCTTGTGACAGGGAGTGCGTCACACCGGAGCAATCGCCGATGGCATACAGTCCCGGAAGATCCGTTTCAAAGACCGGAGACGTCGACAACACCGGGGCATAAAATTTTCCATCCACACCGTACAGTAACGTATCCGGAGAGAGTGGCGTCTCGAGGAGGTGTTCAAGTCGGTCCAGAAATTCCAACAAGACCGTGATGTCGGTATCGGGCACTTCCTCGATCAGATTTCCGGGTGTCGCTTCCAGGGTCGGTCTGACTTTATTTTCAACGAGAGCATGTGGCTGTGTAGAGTGACCGGCACGCAAATCATCAAGCCGTTGCACGACAATCCGGTCCGTCCCTTGGTTGATGCGTCCGATGACGGAAGCGGCATAGTGATTCGCTTCTCCGAGTGTCGCAAAATAACGCGGTAAAAACAGCGTGAAGTTCAAGTTGGTCGTTCCGGACTCCTGTTCGCGAAAATTCTGACCGTCCGGCATGACGAGACCCTCCTGATGTTTGCGGATGATTCGTCCTTTCGGATTCATGCAGTACGTGACCGCCGTTCCGGCTGCTGACGCATAGGCCAATTTTGTTTCGAATGTATCCTGTAACAGTGTCCGGAATGCCGTTTCCTCCATCTCGATCCGGATGCCGAGGTCGAGACGGGTTTTATTTTGAACTAATCCAAGCGTTTGCAGTTGTTGCTGCATCCAGGTCGTACCGGAACGTCCGGTCGCGAAGACGACGCGTTGACTCGAAAATGTTTCGTGTTCAGTCGTGAGCAGAAATCCGTCCGCTTGCTGTTCGATTGTCGCAACAGCCGTCTCAAAACGAAAGGTAACGTATTGGTGAAGTGCGGCTTCGAGCTGTCTTAAAATCCGTTCCGATAGTGATGTCCCTAAATGCCGGACCGTCGTTTCGATTGTTTCAAGACCGGCTGCTTTTGCCCGGGTTGCTAGCACAAAATTTGCCGTCGAATACGATTCGACTTCATCCGCGCCGTAACGACACAAGAGGGCATCGACCTGTTGCATCAGGTGGAGCGTTTTCTCCGTTCCTAGCTTCCCGGCGAGTTCGCCGCCGAATCCGGCAGAATAGTTGTATTTTCCTTCCGATTTTCCGAGTCCGCCAAAACCAAGATAGGTTTCTTGCAGTGTACGTTGGCCAAGCGGTTTTCCGGCATCAATCACTAAGACGGTCTGACCGTGTTCCATCAGTTCATGGGCCAAAAAGATGCCGGCGACGCCGGCACCGATAATCGTCACATCATACATCGTTTGACCAGCTCCTTTTTGTTAGTATACAAAAAAACCGGATTCCTGTTGAGGAATCCGGAACTCGAAAACGATTATTTCCAGTCTGTGATGTCGTTGATCGGTAGACGGACCGATGGGTAACCGGCGTCAACTGCTTTTCCAATTGAAAGGAGCATGACAGGGAGGTAACGGTCTTTATCCATACCGAATGCTTCCGCGATTTGGTCTTTTTCGTAGCCACCAATCGGGTTCGTGTCATAACCGTGTGCACGTGCCACAAGCATCAATTGCATTGAGACGAGACCTGAATCAATCAAGATGCTGTCCCGAAGTGTATCTGTATCTTCCGGGCTGTAGAAGCCTTTGATGGCAGGGACTTGGCGGTCACGGACTTCTAGCGGCATCAAGCCTTTTTCAACAGCCATATCATAGATTGTATCGATGCTGTCGACTGCATTCATATCACCAAAGACCGCGATGACAGCAGATGATGTCTCGACTTGGACTTGATTGAATTTAGCGAGTGGAGCAAGCGTCGCTTTTCCTTCTGCACTGTCGATGACAAGGAAACGCCATGGTTGCATGTTGACAGAAGACGGAGCAAGTGTTGCTTCTTCAAGGATTTGTGTCATTTCTTCTTTTGAAATCTTGACGTTTGTGTCGTAGTTGCGGATTGAGCGGCGTCCTTTAACGATTTCCATAAAGTCTGTAGTTGTTTGAGTTGTCATAGTAATAATCTCCCTTTTTGTTTGTTCTCTATTTTTGGTTAGTACGGGTACTACTTATTTCCAGTCTGCGATGTCGTTGATCGGCAGGCGAACCGACGGGTATCCTGTGTCGACTGCTTTTCCGATTGATAACAGCATAACTGGTACGTAACGGTCTTTTTCCATGCCAAACGCTTCAGCGATTTGATCTTTTTCGTAACCGCCGATTGGGTTCGTGTCGTAACCATGCGCCCGGGCAACGAGCATTAATTGCATCGAGACGAGACCTGAGTCGATCAAGATGCTGTCTTTGAGTGCGCTGGCCGGTACGCTTTCGTACATACCTTGAATCGCCGGTACTTGACGATCGCGGACTTCTTGCGGCATGAGTCCTTGTGCGACTGCTGTATCGTAGATATTTTCAAGTTGATCAATCGCCTTCATGTCACCGAAAACTGCGATGACAGCAGATGATGATTCAACTTGAACCTGGTTGAACTTAGCGAGTGGAGCAAGCGTCGCTTTCCCTTCTGCACTGTCGATGACGAGGAAACGCCATGGCTGCATGTTGACAGAAGACGGAGCGAGTGTCGCTTCTTCAAGGATCTGTGTCATTTCTTCTTTTGAAATCTTGACGTTTGTGTCGTAGTTACGGATCGAGCGGCGTCCTTTAACGATTTCCATGAAATCAGTCGTAGTTTGTGTAGTCATTTGAAAATCTCCTTTTTAGTTAACGGTTGTTTTAGGTAAGGTGAGGGCATTTGTTTCAATCCGTTGGATCATCTGTGCCAGCTGGTGTTGTTCGTCTGCCGTGAATCCTTCAAGCAGCTGTTCGAGGAATTCATCTTTTTGCTGACGTAACCGGGTAATCCGGGTCGCACCTTCTGGCGTCAGTGAAACGAGAATGACGCGGTTATCTGTTGCAGAACGGACCCGTTCAATCATCCCGTTCGTTTCGAGATGTTTTAAGTGTCGTGTTACCGCTGCATTATCAACGTTAACCCGTTGTTGCAACTCTTTTTGACTAATGGTCGCATCGACCTCGAGTTGGGCTAATAGGTCCATCCGGGTTTGGCTGAAGCCGTCCGTACAGAGGTCAAATTTTTGAGCAATCGTCTTATTGACAGAGACGAGTGCATAAATCAGTCGTCCTTTTTCAGTACAGGAAATACTCAAGTTCATCACATCCTTCCCTTCGTTCGAAAAATCCTTGACGCATCAAAGATTGATATGTAAACGAATATAACGTGTCTACTTTCATGACGCAACTAATATGCTTCATCCACAAAAAAAGATACCATTTCCTGTGAAATGGTATCGAGTCAGACGACTTAACTGATTTTTTGTTGTTTCCGGGGAATCGTTCCGGCATCAATCGCAGCAATCATCCGACGGAAATGCCCCAACCAAAATTGAAGGAACGGGCCGATCAGGAAAATCGATAAGATCGTTCCGAAGAACACGGGTCCTCCGAGCAGCCAACCGATGCCGCAAGCGGTGATTTCCATGAATGTCCGCATCATCCGGATGGACGTACCGAACCGTTCAGCGAGCGTCAGTGTCAGTCCGTCCCGCGGCCCGGCACCGTACCCGACAGCAACATACAGACCCGCTCCCATCCCGATGATGAAGATGCCGGCAATCAGCCAAAACGTGTTCTGCCACAGGGAAGAAAATGAGGGCAGGAGACCTGAACCAAGAACGAGATTCATGAACACCCCGACGAAAATCGCGTTGACGAGTGTGCCGACCTGGGGTGTGATCCGGTCGAGCAAGTATTTGACGAACACCAATAACAATCCGACAAGAAGGATGATTGTACCGACGGAAAACGGTGTTTTATTTTGAAGACCAAGGTGAAGAACGTCCCAGGTCGAGACGCCGAGTTGTGCCGTGATCATCATCGATGAACCGACAGCGAGTAAAAAAAGGCCAAATAAAAATAATGCCCATTTCAGGAAAGAACGTAACAGCCAAGACGTGTGAATGGTCTGCTTCATGAATGGAAGACACCTCGTTTCAAAATCAAATTGATTCATTAACTGTACCATGTTTGATGGAGGAAACTAAAGGAAATCCGATATTTTCCATCCTGAGATGGAGGGAATCCGTCCTGCTTATCCGTATACTGATAAAAAAGGAGGTCAGTCGATGAGAAAAATCCGCCATTTGATCCGTTTTACATATCTTGAAGCCATCTGTTGTGTGTTCCCGGTCGCGATTTTCTTGGCGCTTGCGACATCCCGCTATCTGCCGGCGGAGCCGATTGCCCGCTATGATTTGCTTTTAATTTGGTGTCTCCTCGTACAAATCGTTTTACTTGTCACGCGTTATGAAACAAAGGAAGAGTTTAAATTGATTTTAATATTCCATGCGATTGGACTCGGACTTGAGCTGTTTAAAGTCCAGGTCGGCTCCTGGAGTTATCCGGAGGATGCCTTCAGCAAAGTGTTGGGTGTTCCGCTCTATGCCGGCTTCATGTATGCAAGTGTCGCCAGTTACATCTGTCAGGCATTTCGTCGTTTTGATCTCCGCATTACACAGTTTCCCCGGCCGCTGTTTGCTTTAGCGACTGGTCTGCTCGTGTACGCTAACTTTTTTACCCATCATTGGTTGTTTGATTTTCGTTGGATTTTGATGGGGATTGTCGCTCTCATCTTTTATAAGTCCTGGGTCTATTTTCGTCTGGATGAGACTGTCTACCGGATGCCGCTCGTTCTTTCGTTTGGTCTGATTGCCTGGTTTATCTGGCTGGCGGAAAATATCGTGACCTTTTTTAAGGGTTGGGTGTATCCGAATCAGCAGGATGGATGGGAGCTGGTCGACTTCGGGAAATTATCGTCCTGGTTTTTACTTGTCATCATCACGATTTTGATTGTTTCCGTCGAAAAATACCGGCTCGGTGATCCGTCAATCGAAATCAAATCATAACCTTATCAAAAAAATAACCCGGTCTTTTTTTGACCAACCTACACGAAAGTCCCTTGCTATAGTTGAAAAAAAGCAAAGGGGTTGTTGAAGATGATGCAACAAATCGTGGAACGGGCGAAGGCGTTGGTCGCCGGTAAAATGCAAGTAGTCGAAACGGCGGAAGAATGGGATTTACTGCTCGAGGAAATCCGGGGAATCGATGAATGGGTGCAGATGTCGCGTTACTATACACCTTCTGAAAAGTTGGACTTCACGTGGAACGAAACAGAAGAAGACGTCACATTCGAACAATCTGTCATTCCTCCAGCACAGATCAATCCTGTCATCGAACAACGTTACGCCTATACGTTTGTCCGTGAATTAAAAGATGGTTCTTTACGGGAATGGCCGAACAGTCATATCTCGGAAACAGAAATCCGGCAATGGAATCTCGAACATGGAATGGAAATCCGTGTCCAAGTCGTACATCAGGACTCCCGCCGGACGACACTTGAAGTGATGGCTGTTGTCGCGACTGACCGGATGAAGCCACTGTCGGAACGAATCGTTTTTGAAAAATGTATCGTTAAAAATCACGGTATCATTGAATCGACGGTCGAAGGAGCATTAAAGGATGAGACGGGAAAACCTTTTTACTATGCGACACCACTTGAAGACATGCGCTTCTTCCATCTGAAAGAAGGACAGCTCGTCGATCTCGTCATGTGGAAAGGTCGTCCTGAAACACTGACGATTGCCTGGAAATATGCGTTCCAATATCAAGAGCCGACAGTACAACTGTTAGAGACGTCAAACGATCCAACAGCACCAGGGCCTTCGTCAGTTGAACCGACTCACGAATCAGCCGTCAAAAAGTCGGGATGCTATCTGAAGCAAATGAAACGAAAATCGAAAGTAAAACAGGAACAGAAAACGCGCCGGATTCGTGAAAAGAAATCCCGACCGTTGACACCACTCGTCACGACGTCCGTACCGGGGCAGCCCATCGACTTCCTCGATAAGGAACCACTTGATTTTGCACCATTTGAAAGCATGCGGCTGGTCATCGTCGGCAATGAACAGCAAGCACCGGTCTATCGGACATTTTTCGAAAAAACAGGTATCGAGTTGATCCATCTGTCGGGTGATGCCCAATCAGCGAAGAAGATTGCCAGTCTCGCGAAAAAGACCGATGCGATTGTCGTCATCACGAGCCGTGTATCCCATGCGGCTTCAGCACACGTCATCGCGCAGGCGAAGAAACATGATATTCCGTTTGCGATGGAGCGGCTCGACGGACGACGTTCGTTGTATACGGCATGCCAGCGCCAACTTGAAAAAGCACGCTTAAATCAGTTAAAAACAGGAAAATCCTGAAAAAAGGTGAAACTCCTCTCTTCATGAGCCGTAAATAGAGATAGAACTTATTTTGAGGAGGATCATATTCATGTCATCACAATTAAAAAAATCAGCAAAGGAAGCATTAAGCGGTCGTTGGGGCTTTACGGTCTTGATGTTTTTATTATTCGCAATTCTGCAAGTCATTCCGGAACTACTGTCGTCTGATTATGACGAACCTTTCCAGACGATTGACTTCCTCGGATTGATTGCAACGATCTTATTACTCCCACTTGGTGCAGGATGGGTCTGGTTCTCACTTTCTATCGCACGGGGAGAACAAACAAAAATCAGTGATTTATTTGAGCCCTATAAATATTTCATAAAAGTTGTCCTGCTTTCAATCGTCCAATTTGTATTCTTGTTCCTATGGGCATTGTTATTGGTTGTACCGGCCATTATCAAATCATTTTCGTATATGTTAACTTACTACATTTTGCGGGATGAACCTTCGATTGGTGTATTGGAAGCAATCACCCGGTCACGTCAAATGATGGATGGACACAAAATGGAAGCTTTCCTGTTGATTCTATCGTTCATCGGCTGGTTTTTCCTTGGATTGATTACGATCGGAATCGGATTCTTGTGGATTATTCCTTACGTCAGCGTCACGCTTGCAAAATTCTATGATCGGATCCGCGGCGAAGAAGCACCCGTCGAACAATCGACGTTTGTTGCCCCATATTAAGACGAGGAGGATGAGAGCTTAGCTCTCGTCCTTTTTTTGAATATCTTTTTAATTCCGATTGGAAAACAAGGTTTAATGATTGCTTTACTCTGCTAAAAAGTGTACGATAATTCCAATAATTCTTATCAAGAGAAGTCGAGGGAATGGCCCGAAGACACTTCAGCAACCCCGCTAGCAGCGGAAGGTGCTACTTCCTAAAGGAATCTTTTCCTTTACAGATAAGAGCAGACATGATTAATCCGTCGCTCTTTTCGATTTTCGAGAAGAGCGACTTTTTTTTACAAGGGGGATATGACGGATGGAGTATGGATTTTGGTTACCGATTTTTGGCGGATGGTTACGGAATGTCGAGGACGAACAGATGCCGGCGACATTCGATTATGCGAAACAGGTCGCACAAACGGCTGAACAAATCGGGTTTTCAACGACCTTGATTGCGGAATTGAACTTAAATGACATCAAAGGACTTGAAGCACCAAGTCTTGAAGCCTGGACGACGGCAGCGGCGATTGCCGCGACGACGGAACGACTGGAAATCATGACAGCGGTCCGTCCGGGGTTCCATAATCCGGCGACGACCGCGAAGATGGCAGCAAACATCGATCAACTTAGCCACGGGCGCTTTACGTTAAACGTCGTCTCTGCCTGGTGGGAAGAAGAAGCGCGGCAATACAACGGGATCTTCACAGCTCACGACGAACGCTACGCGCGGACGGAAGAGTTTGTCACGATCATGAAAGGATTATGGGCAGATGCTTCGCCGTACAGCTTCGACGGGAACTACTATACGCTCGAGAAGACGCAACTGCATCCGAAGCCGGTTCAACGACCGGGCATCAAGTTGTACGCAGGCGGGGAAAGTGAAGCCGGCAAACAAACCATCGTCAATCATTGTGACGCTTATGTCATGCACGGCGGAACAGTGGAAGAAGTGTCCGTTAAGATTGAGGATATGAAGGCGCGCCGACAAGCGACAGGGCAACCGCCGCTTGAAAGTTTTGGATTGGCTGCTTATATCATCTGCCGCGATACGGAAGAAGAGGCTATTCAAGAATGGCAACGAATTACGGACGTCAAGGAAGACAGTGCCGGATACGCCGGGTACGACGACTTCGTCAGCAAATCACAACTCGAACAGCAGGTAAAACGGAACGATTATTCGGTCTCGAACCGCGGACTCCGTCCTGATTTGATTGGAACACCGGAACAGATTGCCGAACGGATTCTTGCGTTTGAGCAGGTGGGTGTCTCCTTATTATTACTTCAATTTTCACCACAACTGGAAGAAATGGAACGCTTCGCGCGCGACGTCATGCCGCTTGTCGAAGAAAAACGAAAGGTAGGTCAAACCAAATGACAAAAATTCATATCTTACACGAAAACCAGGAATGGACGGACCATTTAATTAAACGACTCGAGGAACTGGAGTTGCCGTATGAACAGTGGCATCTCGATGAAGGACAGGTCCCGCTTGATGAAGTCCCGCCAGAAGGCGTCTTCTACAGCCGGATGAGTGCGTCGTCGCATACGCGCGGGCACCGCTACGCCCCGGAACTGACGGAAGGGGTACTCGCGTGGCTAGAGGAACACGACCGGACTGTCTTTAACGGAACACGTGCCTTGCGTCTTGAAGTGAGTAAAATCAATCAGTATACGGCCCTTCGAAAAGCCGGTATCCGGGTTCCGAAAACGACAGCTGCCGTCGGGCGTGATCAAATCGTCGAAGCGGCGAAAAACATCGGCGTGTCCTCGTTTATCACGAAACACAACCGTGCCGGAAAAGGACTTGGTGTCCAGTTGTTCCATTCGATCGAAGCACTTGAGACATATCTTGATGGACCAACGTTTGATGAACCGGTCGACGGGATCACGCTGATTCAAGAATATATCCAGGCACCGGAACCGTACATCACGCGCTGTGAGTTCGTCGGCGGGAAGTTTGTTTATGCTGTCCAGGTCGACACATCAGAAGGATTTGAACTGTGCCCGGCAGATGCCTGTGTCATTGACGACTTGTTCTGCCCGGTCGGGGAAGATGCCCCACAAACACCGATGAAGTTTAAAGTCGTCGACGGATTTAATGATCCGATCATTCAAAAGTATGAAGCCTTCCTGCAAGCGAACCAGATCGCGGTCGCCGGCATCGAGTTCATCAAGGATGCGGATGGAACAATCTATACGTATGACGTCAATACGAATACGAATTACAATTCAGACGCGGAAGCAGCTGCCGGTAAGTTCGGCATGCTCGAACTGGCGAAGTTCCTCGGTGCGGCCCTTGAACGTCAGACTGTAAAATAATCATCACGGACCGATTAAAATAAGCCAAATACCCTGCATGTGTGTAGTCTGAAGTTAGAACTGCACACATCAGGGTATTTTTCAGTAAAAGGAGGTGTTGGGATGGTAACGTGGCATGAAGAAAAGAGACTGGATGTTCCAATCGAGGAAGCCTGGCATATCTTTGATCACGATCGGTTACAACGCCTGATTCCAGGTGTCGTCCAGCACGATGTGATCGAACGGAAACCGGGTGTCGTCGGTTCGACATACCGGCAAACGTATATGCAGGGGAATCGCCTCGAGACATATATCGTGACGGATTTTGCCTATACAAATCAACCGGATTTCAAACAAAATACGATTGGATTTACGCTTGCCAAAATCTTTAAGCTCGAGATGACCTTTACGTTGAAGCGGCTCGACGAAAAAAGTTGTCAGCTGATTTATACCGGGAAAAACGAAGGGGCGAATTTCGTCGGACGAAGCCTGCTGTCGCTTGGCGGCGAACGGGAAACGGAAAAAATCGTGCAAGGGTTACTCCGTCGTGTGGAAGAAGAGGCAAGTCAAATGCGTACATGATCAATAAAGGCATCTACTCGACTGGAGCAGATGCCTTTCGTTTGGTTTTACAAAAAAGAGTATGTCTTATCCTAAAGCTGTTAAAATTTTTGCGACTTGTCGATCGGCGGTCATCTCCGAAAGTAGCATCCATCTCACTCCGGTCAGAACTTGGTCTCCCTCCGGGCGCTCTGGATCATATCCCAAAATCGGTTCGCGTGAATCGATCTGTCTGACTAAAAAGCAGATCTCTTGTCCGTTTGCGTGAGTTTCTGAGTAAAGAGGTTTGATGATGCGGATGGCGAGATTCACTTCCTCTTGCACCTCCCGAATGACCGCTTGTTCGAAGGTTTCATTTTCCTCGAGCCCCCCTCCGGGTAATGTCCAGAAACTTCGATCGTTTGTCTCAAGACGGACCATCAAAATCTGATTGTTCTTAATCAAAGCTGCGCAGGCACGGTGACGCACATGATTTCCTCCTCTGTTCCGATTCATACGTTTAGTGTACAAAAAAGAGACCCAATCCGCTAGGACAGGTCTCTTGTAGATTGAATTAGTTTGTTGCGTACAACGTAGACAATTGTTGTTGAACAGACTCGTTGTTGAGGTATTCATCGTATGTTGTTTCTTTATCGACGATACCGTT
The DNA here is from genome assembly GCF_014524545.1 of Exiguobacterium sp. Helios. Taxonomy (NCBI): domain Bacteria; kingdom Bacillati; phylum Bacillota; class Bacilli; order Caryophanales; genus Exiguobacterium; species Exiguobacterium sp. Helios. The sequence goes on along the minus strand of NZ_CP053557.1, from coordinate 156,161 downwards.
TGGTGTCAATTCGATGATCCGGTTTGCAATCGTTTCAACGAACTGATGGTCATGCGAACTGAAGAGCATCGCGCCTTTGTAAGCGATCAAACCATCGTTAAGTGCCGTGATCGATTCGAGATCCAAGTGGTTCGTCGGATCGTCGAGGACAAGAACGTTTGAGCCGCTGAGCATCGCTTTTGATAACATACAACGGACTTTTTCTCCCCCGGATAAGACAGACGCTTTTTTCATGACTTCTTCACCGGAGAAGAGCATCCGGCCGAGGAAACCACGGAGGAACGTATCGCTCTCGTCAGCCGGCGAATACTGGCGCAACCAATCGAGAATCGTTTTGTCCGAACCTTCGAAGAAAGCGGAGTTATCTTTTGGCAGATAAGATTGTGACGTCGTGACGCCCCATTTGAATGTTCCGCTGTCCGCTTCCATCTCACCCATCAGAATTTTGAAGAGTGTCGTGATCGCGATGTCATTTTGGCTGATAAAGACGGCTTTATCCGTTTTGTTTAACGAGAAACGGACATTATCAAGGACTTTGACACCATCGATTGTTTTCGAAATGCCGTCGACGATCAACAGATCGTTTCCGATTTCACGTTCCGGTGTGAAGCCGACGAACGGATAACGGCGTGACGACGGACGGATGTCGTCGAGTGTAATTTTATCAAGCAACTTTTTCCGTGATGTCGCCTGTTTCGCTTTGGAAGCGTTCGAGCTGAAACGGGCGATGAAGGCTTGAAGTTCTTTGATTTTTTCTTCTTTTTTCTTGTTTTGATCGCCTGCCATACGTGAAGCGAGCTGACTTGACTCATACCAGAAATCATAGTTTCCGATATACAGTTGGATTTTCCCGTAATCGAGATCGGCCATATGCGTACACACGTTGTTGAGGAAGTGACGGTCGTGGGAAATGACGATGACCGTATTTTCAAACCCGATCAAGAACTCTTCAAGCCATTTAACGGCTTTCAGATCAAGACCATTGGTAGGCTCATCGAGCAACAGAATGTCTGGTTTACCGAACAAGGCTTGGGCAAGCAATACTTTAACTTTCTCTCCGCCTGTTAATTCAGCCATTGTTTTCGTATGCAGGTTTTCTTTAATACCAAGACCTTGTAAAAGCATTGCCGCTTCCGACTCTGCTTCCCATCCGTTCATTTCTGCGAACTCACCTTCGAGCTCGGCAGCACGCATGCCGTCTTCGTCCGAGAAGTTTTCTTTCATATAGATAGCATCTTTTTCTTTCATGACTTCATAAAGGCGCTTATGCCCCATCATGACCGTTTCGATGACTTGGAATTCTTCATATTCATAGTGGTTCTGGCGAAGGACACCAAGGCGTTCGCCCGGCGTGATGATGACGTCTCCTTGCTGGGCTTCGATATCACCGGCAAGAATTTTAAGGAATGTTGATTTACCGGCACCGTTTGCACCGATGAGACCGTAGCAGTTGCCCGGTGTGAACTTGATGTTGACGTCTTCGAATAATTTACGGTCCGCAAAGCGGAGACCGACGTTTTGTACTGTAATCATATAGAGATGAACCCTCGTTTCTAGTGTGTGATGTGCTGTTACGAGTGTACCACAAAATGATACGTCTCGTTTCAAGGACAAAGTTCTTTACATCTTAGACCGGATTGCGCAATTTAGCAACCATGCTTTTAAACAAAATGAAACATTTTCCAATCTGAAGCGTAAGAGTAGGTACAACATTCATGAAGGAGGAGGACGGCGTGGCAACACTTTTTACGTTATTATTTTTTGCACTGATCGTCTTGCTGGCCATTGAACTGTATAAGTATATTCAGGATAAAATTGATAAAGGAGACTCAAAATGAGAGAAATCAAACCAAAAAAACGTATCAGGCCGTCGATGATCATCGCAGGTGTGATTGTCGTCGCACTTCTTGCGATGACACCATTTATCGTCGAACAAATCGAACCGGGACAGGTCGGTGTCGTCTATAAACCGTCAAGCGGTGTCCAGGACGAGACACTCTCTCAAGGTTGGCATATCGTTTCGCCAATCACACGCGTCACCGAGTATCCGATCCGGACACAGACGAAATCACTCGACAATATGACACTGGCGACAAAAGACGGGAAAAATATCGTTGTCGACTTTACGTACAGTTTTTCGGTTTCACCTGACCAGGTGACGGAAGTCTTTAATAAATTTGGTCCGATTGAAATTGATGAGATTGCAGCCGGTTACTTAAAACAACGTCTTTATGATGCGTCACGCGAACAGATTTCGAAAGTTACCGTTCTCGAGTTATTCGGGGAACAGTCCGGAAACGTCTCGACGAGTATTCAGACACAGTTTGCCGAAGACGTCAAAAAGATTGGATTTATCATCGAGGACGTCGCACTCGGAGCACCTAAACCGGATGCGAAAACACAGGAAGCGATTGATGCGCGGGTGAAAGCCTCACAAGAACTCGATAAAAAGAAGACGGATCTTGCGATTGCGAAAGCAGAAGCAGAACGTCTGCGGGTAGAAGCGAAAGGGGCAGCGGATGCCCGACTCATTGAAGCGCAGGGTCTTGCGAAAGCGCAAAAAGAATTACAAAAAACATTAACGGAAGAAATGATTCAGTATGAAGCCGTCAAGAAGTGGGACGGGAAATCACCACTCGTCAGCGGATCGGGCAGTATGGTCCAATTGCCGATTCCAGATCAGCAAACAACAACAGAAGAAAAGTAAATCCATTTGGTTTGATAACGCGTATCTATCGTCTGGAGAAACCATATAGATCATGAAAAAAGCAGATTCTCATAGCGAGAATCTGCTTTCGTTTTATTGTCTTATTTGGTTGACTGAGCAAATCGTTCAGCAATGGCCACAACGACTTCCGTTGCCTTCACCATATTGTCGACAGAGATGAACTCGAACTTCCCGTGGTAGTTTTCGCCACCTGTGAAGATGTTTGGTGTCGGGAGTCCCATGTACGACAGTTGCGAACCGTCCGTCCCGCCACGGATTGGTTTGATAATAGGTGTGATACCACGTGACTCCATCGCCGCATGCGCGATATCAACGATTTCCATATGCGGTTCGATTTTTTCACGCATGTTGTAATATTGATCATTTAGTTTGATTTCAACGCTTCCTGCGCCATATTTCTTGTTCCATTCTTCGACTAAAGCCGTCAGGAAGTGTTTCCGGGCTTCGAACTTAGTCCGGTCAAAATCACGGATGATGTACTGGGCCGTTGTTTTTTCGACCGAACCTTCAAACGAAATCAAGTGGTAGAATCCTTCGAAACCGTCTGTAAATTCAGGTGCTTCATCACCCGGTAACCGGTTCTGAAAAGCCATCGCATGTTTTTGCGAGTTGACCATCTTGTCTTTCGCCGTCCCTGGGTGGACGTTTGTTCCGTGGAAGACGATTTCGGCAGCAGCTGCGTTGAAACTTTCATATTCAAGTTCACCGAGCGGACCACCGTCAACCGTATAAGCGAATTTCGCATCAAAAGCAGCGACGTCAAAATGATGCGGACCACGTCCGATTTCTTCATCCGGTGTGAAGGCGACACGAATCCGGCCATGTTTGATTTCAGGGTGCGTGAGGAGATGATGCATCGCGGTCATGATTTCGGCGATTCCGGCCTTATTGTCTGCGCCGAGCAATGTCGTGCCATCTGTTGTCATCAACGTATGCCCGACGTAGTTTTTAAGTGCAGGAAAATCCTTTGGTGACAGGATGACAGGAATGGTTGGGTTAAGCACCAGGTCTTCTCCATCATATCCTTCGACGATTTGCGGATTGACGTTTGTACCCGTGAAATCAGTCGCCGTATCCAAGTGGGCTAAAAATCCGATTGTCGGAATGTCCGCATCGGTATTGGCAGGAAGGGTCGCCATGACATATCCGTTTTCATCGACGGTCACATCACTCATGCCAATTTCCTTCAGTTCGTCAACAAGCAGACGAGCGAGCGTCCATTGCCCGTCTGTTGTCGGAACGGTCGTACTTGCGTAGTCAGACTGTGTATCGATTTTCGCATATGTAGTCAAACGACGAATCAAATCATGTTTCAAAGAAAAAACGTCCTTTCTGAGTTAAGGTAGCTTCATCATAGCACGAAGTAGGAATGTTAGAGTATTCTGAAACAGGATAAGCTGATTTGAAAAAAAAGGGGGATTTTTTATGAAAGCCTATGTGGTAGAACAGTATGGAAAAGACGCTGCACTAACAGAAAAAGACGTCACACTCGAACAAATGGGGAACTATGATTTGAAGATTAAAGTGGAAGGTACGAGCCTGAATCCACTGGACACAAAAATGTTTTTTGGTCATGTGGCGGCAGCTCCTGCAACTGGAATTCTCCAGGGAGATGTTACGGGGAAAATCATTGAAATCGGAGAGAGTGTGACGTCTTTTTCTATCGGCGATCACGTCATCGCATTTGGCGGCGGACTCGGTAACCGGTCCGGGGCACTGGCGGAGCAGATGTTGGTTCCTGAAAAGATGGCCGTACTCAGACCAGAGAATCTGGATATTGCAACAGCAGGTTGTCTGCCGGTCATCAGTCTGACAGCGATGGAAGTGTTGAAGGAACGGGCAGCTGTTCATCAGGGGATGCGCTTATATGTAGCAGGTGGAACGGGTGGAGTCGGACACCTTGTCGGACAACTGGCTAAACATTATGGATGTGACGTGACAGCGAGTGCTTCAAATGATGAGAAAGCAACGTGGTTAGAACAACACGGTATTCGTCCGCACCGGTACCGGGATGAATCAGCCGAACAATTATTAGCGCGTCTCGGTCATGATGGATTCGATGTCATCGTTGATACCGTCGGCGGAGATCATTTGCAGGAGTCGTTCATCCTTGCGAAGGAACGCGGGAAAATTATTTCCATCGCCACCCGGACGACACAGGATTTGACACCGATGCACAGTAAAGCACTGACGCTCGAAGCCGTCTTTGTTGCTCTTCCATTACTGAAAGGGAAAAAGGAAGAAATGGTACGTCAACAGCAGCATCTGGCGGAAGTCGCACAACTCGTCGCGGATGGAGTCATCGATCTTGTCATCGAAGAGCAGGTGCCGCGTCAGCTTGATGCATTGAATGCGGCCTATCAAACCTTTGATCAGCGGTCACATTTCGGAAAGATAAGTGTCCTTTAAAGGGAAGCTCATTTTCCTAAGAATAATGATTCGATATTCATTTTACTTTTCCTTTTAATCCCAAAAAAAAATCTGCTGATGAAAAAATCATCAGCAGAATCATGAATCATATGCTTATTTACGACGGACCAACACAGATTTTGAAGCTGTTTCTTTTAAAGAAGCATGTTCCGGGAAGTCTTCTAAAGGAGTACTTTCCCAAATGATTTCGTATGTTTGACGTAATTTTTTAAATGCTTGATCGACCATCTTCATGAAGCGGGCTTGGTCAAATAAAGGACAGTCTGTCGTGATCAGCAATAAACCGCCACGATGGGTCATGTGGATCGTTTGTTGAATCAAAGCGGGTAAGTCGACCTCAGCCCGGAAATGACGAGCCTGTGTTTTGACAAGAATCGGCGGATGAACGATGACGAAATCAAAGCGTGTTTTTTTGTCGGCTTGATCGATATAGTCAAAAGCATCTTGCACAAGAATGGTCTGTGTTGCGGGATCGAGTTGATGCAATTCCAATTGTTCGATGGTCTTGTTACGGCTTCGTGTTGAAAAATCAACGCTTGTCGTCTCGGTTGCACCACCGAGCAGGGCAGCCGCTGTTAACGTACCGGTGTCAGAAAACAGATTCAGGACACGCCGGTCTGCAGCATGTTGTTTGACGACGGAACGGAGTTCACGCTGCTGAATATCAAGACCGGTGCGCATGCCGGCATCGAGATGATACAGCAGAGGGATTCCGTTTTCCTGCAAGACTTCCGGGAAATCACCGCGTTCACCGGCTAAGAAATCGTCACCTTTGACCGGTTGTCCATCAATCTGGAAAGCCCGTTTTTCATAAATGCTCTTAAAATGGATAAGTGATTCGAGCGCCGATACGATATCGGCTTTAAACGAGTAGATACCTTCGTTTTCAAACGTAATCAGATAATGGTGATCAAAACAATCGATCGTCAGACCGCCGATTCCGTCTCCTGAACCGTTGAACACACGGAACGTATCAATTAAATCATTCTCAAAAAAATCATTTCGACGATCGAGGGCAGCCTCGATTTTTTCTTTGAAGAAGGTTTCGTCGATGTCTTGCAGTTCATCAGTCGTCAGTAACCAACCGATCCCTTTTTCCTGCTTGCCAAAATAACCGGTTGCAAGGTATTCTTTATCTTCTGTTGTCAACCGGAGCAAGGCACCGGCTTCTTTAAGATGGTTGGTTTTTTGGAACAGTTCTTTATACAGAAGCGGTTGTCCGTCTTTAATTTGTTCAAGGGCTGTCGTTTTAACGACAACCGGATAAATTTCACGTGGCACACGATTTCCTCATTTCTAATTGTGGATAAGTAGTAAAAGTATAGCATATGGAAAGTTATCCACATGTGGATAATTTGAATAAAAAATGATTGAGGCAAATAGCTGTTGGTGTGGATAACTTTTGTAAAAAAAGAGTCACCTCTTTTCCATGCGCTTTCCTCAGGCGAGACATAAGCCAGAATGCTCAATTCCATGGAATCGAGCATCGGGTCTTATTTGTCTCTGACAGCGCAGATTCCTGCGCTTTTTCCTGTAGGAGTCGCATGAAAGAAGTGATCCTTTTTCATGAGTCGTAGTTTAGGATAAACATAAATGATTGACTAAAGAGAGGATGAATAGCATGTCAAAAAAGACAATTTCCGTTGTAGGTGCAGTAGTTACTAATTCAAAAAACGAAATTCTGTGTGCTCTTCGCAGTCCTGTCATGTCATTACCAAACTTATGGGAGTTTCCGGGCGGGAAAATCGAACTGGGTGAACGTCCGGAAGAGTCTCTCCGCCGCGAAATTCAGGAAGAGTTAAATTGTACGATTCAAGTAGGTAATCACATCGAAACGACACGACATGAATACGACAAAGTAATTGTTGAGTTATCGACTTTTCAATCAACGATTGTATCAGGTGAACCTCAAGCACTGGAACATGCCGAATTACGATGGGTACCCGTCAAACAGTTAGATTCTTTAGACTGGGCTCCGGCAGACATTCCAGCTGTTCAAAAAATCATGAAAGCTTTTTCCACGAAATAAATTCTTCGCTTGTTAGAGGTTCTTTTAAAATCCACTCCACATTAATCGGTTTTGATCCGTGACTGCTTTTGTGAATCAGTTCACCGAAGTACGTAAAGGGCAGGGAACGACCTTGCTCCTTTTCAGCTTTTCGAATAAAGAGATGAATTTTGATTCCGCGTGCTTCGTGGTGGCGGTAGAGTTCACCAGATTTTCCGGTTGCTGTAGCGATACTTTGCGATTGCCAGTGGAAATGGTCTTTATCAATAAAGTAGTCTTGATAATTCAACTGATCTTCAATCGATTCATTTTTGTGTAAATTCACGAATAATACATAATCGTCTCCGGCTTGTGCGACTCCTTCACGCCATGAACCTTCCTGGCTTGGAGATTGTAATAATCGTTGGATGACAGAACGACTGTATGTCATTCTCGAAATCAGCGATTGAGAGCTAGTCAACCAGTTTTCGCCTCCGGAAAGTTGCTCAAATGAGTGGAGGCCTGCCTGGATCAACTCCTGCAAATAGTCGACTAACTCTGGTGACGATGCTAAAACCCGGGTCATCTCTTCCGAGAAGGCATATTCACTAGTGGCAGATTCAACGAGCAAAATAATCCGATCGTGTTTTAAAGAAGTAGACCAGCGATTAAACAAATGCTGAATCAAAGGCAAACGATGTGTTAAGGCTTCCGCTGAAACGGCAAAACGGATTGCTGTCGATTGAATGACATCATCAGCTGAAATGGTTTGTTGGTTGAATAGTAATTGAATCATCAACAAGCTGAACGGTTCGCGGATCGGGAACCAACTTTCGATATGTTGAAGAACACGTCGTGTATCCGGATTAAGCAATAAAGCCACTTCTTCATCGGTCGCTACTTTTTCCAGTTGTTTTAATCGCAGGACACTTTTCCACTGCTGAATAATGGTTTCGATTGCCGGTGCGTCCGGATGCGTGACCAAATCGTTTAATGATGGTGTGTCGCCGATCATTGTCATAAGCCGCTGATAACTTTCGCGTAACTGTTTACTGGCTGAGAACTCGATTTTTTTCATTTGTTCAATGATGAAGGTCTCTGTCACACGATCCAAAATCGCCAAGGAACCTTCAGGCAAAATCGGGAAATGGTTTTGAACCGCATTGGCGACATGATAACGGTCGATGGAATGGAAAGATTGCTGACCGGATAAGACAAGTGGTGCGACAAAAGCGCGTTGGCTGTTGCCGATGAAGTCTAAAATCGTAACGTATTCTTTAGATTCATGTTTACGCAAACCGCGACCGAGTTGCTGGATAAAAATCGTCGGCGATTCCGTAGGACGTAAAAACAGCATGACGTTGATTTTAGGGATATCGACACCTTCATTGAAAAGATCAACGGTAAAGATAAACGATAGCGGATCCCGGTCATCTTCCAGCCGTTGAATGGCGTGTTCCCGTTCTGCTTCCGTTTGTTTACTTGTGATAGCCAGTGACTCGATTTGGTGCTTGTTAAACTCAGCAGCCATGTATTCGGCATGATCAATATTGACACAAAAGCCGAGACCGACTTGATTTGCGCCGCTGTGACCAAACTTAGTCATCATCTCAAGAATATACTCTGTTCGAGATGAACGTTCGAGTGCTTCCACTAAATCTTTTTCAATGTATAAACCGTTTTTTTGTGGAATGGCTTCATAATCAATCGCTTCATCATCTTGAATACCAAAGTAATGGAACGGTGTTAATAAGTCTTGGGCCAATGCATCGTACAATCGAATTTCGTATGCAATATTGTGGTCCACTAACTTAAAGATATTTAATCCGTCCATTCGTTCCGGTGTTGCTGTAATGCCGAGTAAAAATTGCGATGTAAAGTAGTTGAGGATTTTTTGGTAAGACTCGGAAGCAGCATGGTGAAACTCATCGATGATGATGTAATCAAAAGTGTTTGGATCGAATTGTTCCAAATGAATTTCTTTTGAAAACGTTTGAATGGTCGCAAAGATAAATTGTTTATCAAGATCTTTTTGATTTGCTTGATAACGACCAAAAGTAGCATCGCCATCTGTGAAAATCTTTTTGAATGTTTCTTCAGCTTGAGATAACAGTTTTCCACGATGGGCAACGAATAGAACACGTTTGGCATCAAACTGTTTCACATCAAAGGCAGCCAAATAAGTTTTTCCTGTTCCCGTTGCTGCAATGACCATGGCTTTTGTTTGTTGCTTTAACCGTAAACGGTGTAATTGTTCCAAAGCCGGAAGCTGCATCTCATTTGGCTGAATTACTTCGTATTCAACAGGAGGCTCTGCAACGCGGTCATTGACGATAAACTGTTTGATTTTCGGAGCGTCTAAATGGTGTTGTTCATATTGATCTAAAATTGCTGAGGTGCAGGGAATGGCTTCGTTACTGTTCCAAAGATTATTAAACAGAGTTTGCGCTTGAGAAACTAAAGACGTGAGAGGAGAATGGGGAATTCGAACATTCCACTCCAGTCCGTTGGTTAAAGCAGACTTTGATAAATTGGATGAACCGATAATCGCACTATGTAAATTAGTTTCCCGCGTAAATAAATAAGCTTTTGGATGGAAAGCCTGATTTTTTTTGATCGGTTCGTAAATTTTAATCTCGATATTTTTAAACTGCATCAGGGTACGTAATGCTTTGGCTTCCGTAATGTTCATATAAAATGAAGTTAAGATACGAATCGGTTTATTGATCCGTTCCGCTTCTTGAAATGAAGGGACGAGTGTTTGAATTCCGGAATGGCGTGTAAAGCTGACCATCCAGTCGGCAGATTGGGCTGTTGATAATTCATCAATCAAGTGATGTAACAGTTTTTCCTGATTTTCCTGTCCCGGTGCAATTAAATCCCAAGCTCTTAATGATTTTTCATAATGTACAGGTGTCGCAGTAGAAGATATTAATTCACGATGCAAGGGCGTAGCCAAAAGCGGTTCATCTAATGCAGAGAGCCAACGGTTTGTGGTTTCAATCATTTCCCCGGTCAGTTGATTGTGTTGAAGTTCAACAATCGATTTATAGAAGAGTTCATTTAAGTGTGTTAGTAATTCGGCGGTATAATCTGCCGGTTGAATCGGAGAGCTTTTTTCAAAAGGATGAGATTCAGTATTTTGACTGCGTAATTTTTCTTGAAACGATGACATCTGATGACCTCCAATAAATTCCAAACTAAGTTCAGTATACGAAGGAACTGAAAATTGTGCAGCAAGAATCTAATCAAAAATAAAAGACCTCATTTCAATAAAGAAATGAAGTCGTACTGTATCAGCATACATCGAAAAGAATCCTCAGCCTTCCAACTCCACGACCGCCTCTAACGAAACCTTCACATTACCGGCCAGTGCGCGCGTAATCATACACGATCCTTCTGCTTTTTCAGCCAGACGGCGTGCTTTTATCAAGTTCGCTTCGGTGGTCTCTGCCGGCAGAATCAGTGTCGGGCGGTGAATGATCGCATCATACGTGAAGACACCATTCGTGACGTCAACGATTCCTTCCGATTCCATCGTCAGTGACACTTTCGGAATGTTGTTCCGTTCCAGCATGGCAGCAAGTGTAATGATGTAACAGGTTGCTGCTGCGCCAAGTAACATCTCGTCCGGATTGGTACCGACACCGGGACCGTCCATTGCGTCCGGAATTGAAATCTTGGTTTTTAATTCGCCGGTTTCGATTTGTCCGACGTCGTTGCGGTTGCCAGGCCAGTCTGCTGTCAGGTGAAAATGATGTTTCATATGAATCGCCTCCTGTTTCTTTATCATACGGACCTTGCCGAAGATTTTCGCTTAATCTGCTCAAAGCAACACCACGCCAAGTCCTCCTGGCGTGGTGTTTTGGTCTCAGCTGAAGATTTGATCGATTTGACGAATTTCGTCTTCCGTTAATTCGACATCGAGTGTCCGGATTGTATCCGTAACCTGTTCGGCCCGTTTCGCCCCCGGAATGATGGCATCGATGCCGTCCTGTGCCAAATACCAGGCGAGGACGATATGCGCGACTTCGGCATCTTTTGCTTCTGCAATCGGACGCAACAAGTCGACTTTTGCCAGATTATCTTTAAAGACATCCTCCTGGAACAGTGGATCGTTTTTCCGAAGATCATCAAATTTCGTTTCGGCATCGTATTTTCCGGCAAGCAGACCGGCAGCAAGCGGGAAGTACGGTACGAATGAAATGCCGTGTTCGCGGATGTACGGTAAAATCTCTTTTTCGGCATCGCGTTTAAAGAGATTGTATTCTCCTTGATAAACGTCGACGTGACCGTCTTTATTCGCTTCCTTTAATTGTTCGAGTGAGAAGTTCGAGACACCGATTGCCCGGATTTTACCTTCTGCTTTCAGCTCAGCAAGCGCTGCGACGGCTTCGTCTTTTGGTGTCGTCTCGTCTGGAAAATGAATGTAATACAGATCGATATAATCTGTCCGCAAACGTTTCAGACTGTCTTCGACCGCTTGTTTTAAAAAATCGGGTGAGTTGTTCATGACGACTTTTCCGTCAACTAGTTGGTGGGCTCCTTTTGTCGCGAGAATGACTTCTTCACGTTCCACGGTTTCACTCCACACTTCACCAACCAATTCTTCCGAACGTTCCGGACCATAAATATAGGCTGTATCGAGGAAATTAATGCCATTCATCAAAGCGACGCGGACAAGATCACGACCGGCCTGCTCATCGAGGTTCGGATAGAGGTTGTGTCCACCGACGGCATTCGTTCCAAGACCGATAGGGTTGACTGTTAAATTGGATTTTCCGAGTTTGACTGATTTGTTCATGACTGATGATTCCTCCTTAGACGATATCAAGTGCTTCTTTTTTAGTTGGTGCCGGGAATGCTTCATCGAGTGCTGTATATTCTTCGTCGGTTAACTCGACTAACGCGGCTTTCCCGTTTTCTTCCACGTGTTGTGCCTGCCCGGCTTTCGGGATGGCGATGACGTCACCGCTACGAATCGCCCAGGCCAGTAGAATTTGTGCCGGTTTGACGCCATGTTCTTCCGCAAGACGTTCGACGGTCGGATGATCCAGCAACTGCTCCCGTAAGCTGCCGCCTTCTGCGAGTGGGCAATAGGCCATGACCGGAATGCCGTGTTGTTTTAAGAGCGGAATCAATTCATACTCGATACCACGCGAACCGAGATGGTACAGCACCTGGTTGACGGCGCATTGATCGCCTTTATCAAGAGCGAGGAGTTCTTTCATATCTTTGACATCAAAGTTTGAGACACCCCACCGGCGGATTTTACCTTCTGCTTTTAATTGCTCGAGGCCGTCGACCGTTTCCTGAAGCGGGATGCTGCCGCGCCAGTGCAATAGATAAAGATCCAAGTAATCAGTACCAAGATTTTCAAGTGTCTGTTCACATGCTGCACGCAGTTTTTCGCCGCCGGCATTATGCGGGTAAACTTTTGAGACGAGGAACACTTCATCACGTCGTTCTTTCAGCACTTCTCGAATCAGCTTTTCAGAAGCGCCTTCTCCGTACATTTCAGCCGTATCAATCAATTCCATCCCGCTGTCGAGTCCGACATGCAAGGCTTCGATTTCAGCCTGACGCTTACTTTGGTCTTCTCCCATACGCCATGTCCCTTGGCCAAGTGCACGAACATGCGTCTGATCCGGAAGTGTTACGGTCTTTTGTTTCAGTGCCGCCAGTATGACGGTCCGTTCTGTCTCATTCATCTCAGTTCCTCCTTTAAAAAGCACAATAGTAGGGTTTACCACTGATGTGACAGAAAAAAACGTCTGCTTTCCAAATGAAAGGAAAGCAGACGCCATTACCAATGCTCGAGTAACGGTCCTTGTCGTCCGTAAACGGGATCCGTCTCGGGACGTTCAACCTGAGCAATCCGCTTCAAGTTATCCGGTCGTTCACACGGATCACCGGTTAAGGTATCGTAGTCTTGGCCCTTTGGATAGGCACCGACGACTTGAAACTTCTGGCTTGTGTGTAAAGCCCTGTGGCCCGTACCGGCAGGCAGGACGACGACATCGCCGGCGGTTAACGTAAATGTTTTTCCAAGCGGTCCGCCGAGCTGAATGCTGGCGTGTCCTTCAAGAATGCCGATGACTTCGTGGGCGACACTGTGATAATGGTGAAAATCAAAAATCCCATCCACCCAGCTGTTTTTCCAGTTGTGCATATTAAAAGTCTCTTCAATAGAAGAAGGATCGTCAAAAGCATGTCGATAAATAAGTACAGGTAAATTAGGATTATTGGGGATTTCGCCATCATCCTCGAAATAAAAAGTCTCGACGTTCATAGATGAACTCCTCTCTGATGTCAAAATGATACATTTTTTTACCCGGAATATAACTTCCTTAATCGTCCAAGCATCTTAATGGAGAATGGGAAAGGAAGGTGCTACGATACTTGAGTTAATGAAATTTTAGAGGAGGCCTTCCAATGATCGCCATTGAAGCAAAATTAGAAGTACAACCTGCAAAACGTCAAGAGTTTTTAGAAGCTACAAAAACATTGATTGAAGGGTCACGGTTAGAAGCAGGTAACATCAGTTATGATTTATTCCAAAGCATCGAAGACGAGAATATCTTCATGATGATTGAGAAATGGGAAGATCAAGCAGCAATCGAAACGCACAACACAAGTGCCCATTTCGGTCAGTTCGTGGCATTTGCCCAAACAGCACTTGCGAAACCATTAGACGTTCAATCATTTAATGCGTGAGTAAGACTCGAAAAACCTGACTACGGTCGGGTTTTTTATTTTTCTTACAGTTTTAATATATTACAAAAAAATTAAATGATGAAATAGACTGTTATTTTTTCCATAAATAGGGCATTATCTCTTAAGAGAGTCAAAATTTAAAGGTAGGTCAGGAGGCAAATGGATGAATGAACGGAAACCACAGGCAGATGCTTCGGAGCGCTCCTTCTTCAAGATGCCTCACACGTACGCGATTATCATGGGGATTCTACTGATTGCGGTCATTTTGACGTATACATTACCAGCAGGTCAGTTTGACCGGGAAAAACAGGACGGACAAACGGTCGTCATTGACGGGACGTATCGTGCAGTCGAATCCGCGCCTGTCAACTTCTTTGGTTTGTTTGAAGCCATTCCAAAGGGGATGGAGGCAGGTGCCGCCATCATCTTTTATATCTTTTTGGTTGGTGGTGTTTTTGGTATCATCCGGCAAACGGGTGCTATCGAATCCGGCATCAATCAACTGATCAATCGTTTTGGTCAAAAAGGACATATTATGATCCCGATGACGATGTTTGTCTTTTCAGTCGCCGGTGCGACAATCGGAATGGCGGAAGAAACCATCATCTTCGTCCCAATCGGCATTATGTTGGCACGGGCACTTGGCTATGATGCGATGACAGGGGCGGCGATTGTCAGCCTCGGGGCAGCCGTCGGTTTTGCCGGAGGCATGCTGAATCCGTTTACGGTCGGTGTCGCGCAGTCGATTGCTGAAGTACCGTTATTTAGTGGGCTCGGTTACCGGACTGCAGTTTATCTTGTCTTTTTAGTCGTCACGATTCTATATGTCATGAACTATGCACAGAAGGTCAAAAAAAATCCGGAACAGAGTCTTGTGCATGATCTTGAGAAACACCGAAAACAAGAAACGGCGACCACTTTTTCCCGATTTTCGAAAAAACATCTGTTTGTTCTAGTGGTGCTTGTCGGCGGAATCACGCTGAATGTCATCGGTATTTTTGAATGGGGTTGGTATTTGACGGAACTGACGGCATCGTTCCTGATCATAGGTCTACTTGCCGGTATCGTTACGATGGGCGTCAACCGGACATTCGAAAGTTTAATTGACGGAGCCAAGGCGGTCACATTCGGTGCCTTGATCGTCGGTTTTGCCCGGGCGATTGTTGTCATCCTAGAAGACGGACGGGTCATTGATACCGTGATTTACGGTTTGTCGAATGCCGTCGGTCAGTTACCGACTTCTTTAGCTGTCATTGGTATGTACATCGTCCAGTTGATTACGAACTTCTTTATTCCATCGGGAAGCGGACAGGCGGCGACAACGATGCCGATCATGGCGCCACTGGCTGATTTGCTCGGAATTGAGCGGCAAGTCGCGGTCCTCGCCTTTCAGTACGGCGATGGATTGACGAATATGATTTTCCCGACGAGTGCCCACTTAATGGCGTTCCTGGCGATTGCCGGTATTCCATATGAAAAATGGCTGCGGTTTGTCTGGAAACTGTTTGCGATCTGGATTGTTCTTGCGTGTGGTGCATTACTGCTCGCAGTAGTTCTCGGAATTCAATAATCAAACCCGACCTTTCGTTCGAAGTGAACGGAAGGTTTTTCATATGCAGGAAACGGGAATTCTTACGACGAACGGGTATGTATGATAATCGAGGGGGATTTTAGACAGATGACTTATTCAATCGTTGGGTATTGTGAAAAAGAGCAGGCGTGGGGTGTAGCGGTTCAGTCGAAATTTTTAGCGGTCGGCAGTGCCGTACCTTTTGCGAAAGCCGGTGTCGGAGCGATTGCGACCCAGTCGTTTGCAAACACGACATACGGTCCGGAAGGATTACGGATGATTGAAGAGGGAAAATCAGCCGACGAAGTCCTGAAACGTTTGACGGAAGCCGATGAAGGATGGGCCGATCGCCAAGTCGGAATCGTGGATGCGTCAGGTAAAAGTGCGACGTTCACGGGAGAAGGATGTAACGATTGGGCAGGCGGGATTGCGGGAAAACACTTCGCGGCACAAGGAAACATCCTTGTCGACAGCAATACGGTCAAAGAAATGGCGCGTGTGTTCGAGACGACAGAAGGACCACTGGCAGAACGGTTGCTTCGGGCACTTGCGGCCGGTCAGGCAGCAGGTGGAGATTCACGGGGCATGCAGTCTGCAGCATTGTTAGTCGTCAAAGAAGGCGGCGGTTACGGTGGTTTTAATGACCGGTACATTGATTTGCGCGTCGATGATCATGCGAGCCCGATTCAGGAACTGGAGCGGATTTATCAGTTGCATACACTCTATTTACAACCAAGCAAGCCGGAAGAAATCAAACCGATTGATGATGCGCTCGAATCGGAGTTGATGGATAAGCTGCTTGAACTCGGATACCGTGGTTCGTTTGCGGAAGCGTTCCGGACATATCTGCATACAGAAAACTTCGAGATGCGGGAACAGACGGATCGATCGATCGATACACGCGTTCTGGCTTATCTCCGGGCACAATAAAAAGAAGCGGCTTTGACTGTTGTCGAAGCCGCTTCTTTTCGTTCATCAGCCAGATGTGGCATGCGTCCGGACCGGTACTTTGTAGCCGGTCGCAATAAACCGTTCGAGTTCTGGCTCAGACTTGGCGTTCAGACCGACTGTTCCGTCCCCTTTGATGGCGACATTCGCCAGACGGATCCGCTCGATGTTCGGACCGATCGTGATGCCGTGTTTGGCCGAATCTTCAATCCGGACATCGATTAATCGGACATCTTCGGCCCGGTTATCGCCCCCGAATATCTGAATATCCGTTTTGGCTTGTCGGAATCCGCTCATCTTGACCTGGCTCAGCGTGACATTCCGTGCTTTATATTGAATCCCGATCATCGGCTGTTCCTGATAATCATAATACGGATCACCGAGCACCGTGAAATCATGAATGACAACATTTCGATAGGCAGAGACGATAAGAGCCCGTGGCTTCGAGTTTTGATACAGCGGCGTATATTGTGGTGTCTGGGCAATCAGTCGGGTCGCAATGATATTGTATGCCGTTTGTGATGTCGGATCCGTCGCTTGATGATGACCGATATGACGGAAGTTAAATGACCGGTGATCATCGACAGACAGATGCCCGACGATTTTAACAGTCGATGCGGCGGATGATGTCGCGTGCGCCTTGATTTCAAGACCACCGAAGCAGCGGGTCGTCGCATTGTTAAATAACCAGACATCCCGGGAACCGTCATCGATCTCAATCCCGTTTGAGTTCGAGAAGCCGACCGCATGGGCACGACCGCTCGGGTCATGCATGAAACAGTTCGAGATGAACAGATGGTCACTGTGATGGGTCGTAATCCCGTCGTCACCAAATCCGGATCCGGTCAGACCGTCGAACCAGATGAACGAACTGCTGAGATTGGCCCGTGCCCCGTCGCCGTTATAGTTGTAGTACGGAGTTGAAATATCAAAGCAGTGTAATCCCGGATTCACCGCATCCACGTCAAAGACCCACCCGTACGTCACGTGCGCATAGGTCAAGCAACTGGAATGATTGCCCCACGTACTGCTTTTTTTGGCGTCACCGATCCGCTCGATGTTCCAATCCAGCGTCATCCGTTCGACGAGCAGATGATGATTGCCGAGTAAGTAGTTTTGATTCGTAATCAACCGGCGTCCTTTCGGTGCCGCGTCATGCAGTTTTAAAATCGTCTGTCCTTTTCCGTCCCCGGTCAAAATCGTATAACTCGGCAGGCGGATGCCGCGGACAAGATACGTGCCGGCCGGAACGTGGACTTGCCGGTGTCCGTCCGCGAGTGCTTCCTTAAAAGCGAGCGTATCGTCGGTCACGCCGTCACCAATCGCCCCATAGTCTTTGACATCGACTTTTTGGACGTTGCTGATCAATTGCTCGAATTCATACGTCAGCCGTCCGAACCAGCTGGGCCGGATTTCATCCTGTTCACTGACGAACGCTTTCGTCAACGGAAGGATGTGTTTATCCCGATCCGTCAAAAAGAGCGGTGAAATCAAGGACCGGAGATACCGGCTCGGATGAGGTGTGCGGCGCGGCGCGACAAACGGACTGTCTTTCATCAGTTGTTCCGCCCGGAAGACGGCCTCGCCGTTTGATTTTGTTTCGGTATATTCTGCAATCAGTTGACCATTCTGATACGGATCATGTGTTTCATCTAATCTCAACATGTAGAAACCCCTCTCTAAAAATCACTCTTTTCCTTTTCCCGTCCCGTTTAGGATTAAAGCTCTTTTCTCTAAAAAACAAAAAATTCCGATAATTAGGGTTGAACTCGTTTATAATGGATAAAAATGACATTAACGAGGTGGGGACATGCGTTTTCGAAGTCGATTGCTTATTTTGATAGGTGTGGTCATTTTAGGACTTGGTATTATAAAACCGTTGGCTGAGGCAGGGTACAGTGCTGCGCAAAAGATCGAAGTGTTTCCGGGTGGCGGTCAGCCGAGTTGTGTAAGCAACTGTGAATCTGAACCGTTGACGTTTTGGTGGTCATACTTATTTAAGAAAAAAGAATTGCCGCCCGGACAAGTTAAATATGGATATGAGACGGATGAAAAAGGTGATGGTGGGGGTGAACCACGAAAAGAAAAATTCATTTCACTTGGATCTCATTCGTTTTCAAAAGGCGAAGGCAAAGAAGGCGAAAGTGGCTTTCCCTATCTATTGATCGCGATTAGTCTCGCCGGTTTGACCGGACTATTTCTGATTGTTCGGCGTTTCCGAAAACGAAAGAAATGGGACAATACTGAAAACGAGTTAGTACCACGTTCGGTTCGAATAAAAAAACGCCTGGAAGAAACGGAACCAAAAGACGAACTGCCGCCATTACCGGTCGAACAGGTCCGGCAACAGGTTGTCTTGTTTAACCGTCATCTTCCCCAAAAACTGAAGCGTCGCGAAACCGAGTCATTCCGGGAATGGTTTGCACGGATCGGTTTTCAACCATCCCCTGAGTTGCGACAGCTGTATGAGGCGGTCCGCTATGATCCAAATCAATCGTCTGATGTGACGAAGACGGTGCTGACAGACATCGAACAGGACTTTTCCGATTATCTCGGACGATTCAAATGAAACCTTTTCGGACGGACAGGCGTACAGGTTAAAAGAACGTTATCAGGAAACGGGGGATTGAAGAGATGTATTTAGCAGATGCCGTGAAATTAAAAAGTATCTTACGGAAACAACTCGAACAGCTGGTCGAGGAAGTGGACCGGATTGCGTTTGTTGATCTTGAAAAAGGTGAGGCTTTACCGACCGCTCAGGAACGGACGCTACTGGATGTCGAGTCAGCGATGGATGAAGTCCGGCGGGATATGCGGACACTCGACCGGTTAGTCTATGCGGCAAATTTATCGACGATGATCGAGACGACGGAAGGTGAAATGCCGCTCGTCGAAGCGATTGAACTGGCAACGCAACTCCGGGCAAAGGCAACACAATTCCAAGAACTTGCTGCTCGTCCGAAACGCGAATTCCAATACGGATTTGAAGGAACGACCGTCATTCGGCATTCCCTGTACGATCCGGATGCGTACCGGATTAAAGCGCAGGAAATCGAGCGGTCAGCGCACCGGATCTCGAATGCGATCAATGCTGCCAATTACCGGACGGAGATTGATTTTGACGGTACACGTTATATGTAAGCCTTGATCAGGTGAGACTCCTGATCAAGGACGGCGCTTCTGACACAAACCTCTTCCAATCGGGAATCTCGACGGCCACGGCACACCAATGACCCATGACCGATGACATGTTTACCTGTCACCCGTGACTACCTGCGGAAAACCAGTTTCTTTTCGTCAGACGCCAAAAACCGCGAATGCTTCGGCATCGCGGTTTTTTCATGGGAATCGGACAAGAACAGGTATGCCGGGGACAGTGTTCGGGTATAGCTTACTGGAAGTCATTCATGGAAGGGGACTTGGATATGAAAGATACATTTAAAGCATTTGTTATTCGGGAACAGGATGGGGAATTTACAGGAACACTGGAAACGAAGCACATTGCCGACTTGCCCGAAGGAGATGTCTTGATCCGCGTCGACTATTCCTGCATCAATTATAAGGATGCACTGTCGGTTACGGGCAACCGGGGAGTGACGAAAGAATATCCGCATATACCGGGAGTGGATGCAGCAGGACATGTCGTCACGTCAACTGATCCGCGGTTTCAAGAAGGGGAAGCGGTTGTCGTCAACGGTTTTGATTTCGGGATGAATACGTCCGGTGGTTTTCAAGAATACATACGTGTTCCGGGGGACTGGATCACACCATTGCCGGACGGATTCACGACCTTTGAAGCAATGGCTTACGGTACAGCAGGATTAACGGCCGCTCAATCCATCGACGAACTTTTGCAACGGGTCAAGCCGGAGGACGGACCGGTTCTCGTGACCGGTGCAACAGGTGGTGTCGGTAGTATTGCGGTCGCACTCCTTCTGAATTTGGGGTTCGTCGTCCATGCAGTCACCGGCAAAGCGGCGGAAACTGATCGTTTGAAACGAGAAGGCGTGGCAGAAGTCTTGTCCCGGCAATCGTTTTTGGATGAGACGACCCGTCCGTTG
The DNA here is from genome assembly GCF_014524545.1 of Exiguobacterium sp. Helios. Lineage (NCBI taxonomy): Bacteria > Bacillati > Bacillota > Bacilli > Caryophanales > Exiguobacterium > Exiguobacterium sp. Helios. The sequence goes on along the minus strand of NZ_CP053557.1, from coordinate 135,720 downwards.
AAAAAAGGTACGTATGCCGGCATCATCGATACGGTCGGAGGACCGTTGCTTGCCTCCGTCATTCGGTATGTTCAATACGGTGGACTGGTTACGACATGCGGGAATGTCGGAGGAGCTGAGATGACGTTGACGGTGTATCCGTTTATCTTGCGAGGGGTTCGGTTGATCGGGATTGATGCTGTTCAACTTCCGATTGCTGAACGGGTGCGTCTGTGGCATCAACTGGCGAATGACTGGAAACTGCCGATTCGGGAGTGGGTCGATACAAAAAGCCTGAGTGAGATTTCAAACGTCGTCGCGTCACTTCTTGACGGAACCCATCAAGGCAGAACTGTCATCGAAATTTAACCACTGCCGGCACAGCATTCGGTGGTATAGTGATTAAAAAAGTGTCTAGGTCAATTCAGGAGGAACAATAGATGAGTCAAAATGAACAACAGAAAGAACAAGAACGGTTATCCCGGAAAGAACGCCGGAAGCAAAAGCGGAATCGCCGGAGCGTTGCGTTGGGCGGTATTTTGGCGACTGTCCTGATTGTCGGCGGATGGGGTTATATGGTGTCGACGAATGATGCCAGCCAAGCGACGTCGACCGTCGAGTCACCTAAAACGACCGGAGGCGAACAAGAGAAAGAAGCGAAAGATACGAAAAAATCAGCGTCGGCCGAGCAAAAGAAAAAAGAGAAGAAAGCCAAGAAAAAGACAGATAAACCAGAAATCAGCCAAGCTGCATGGGTCACACGTCCTTTTGCGGATGTCTATCAGGATGCCAATCGGAGTAGCGTTATCTATAAAGCTGATTTAGGGGATGTCTATGAAATTTTAGATGCGGAGAACGGGATGGTTCACTTGAAATTGAGTGATGCTATCGAAGGTTATATTCCGGAAACGGATGTCCGGATGGATGTTCCGTCGTCCGTAAAAGACAAGACATTGCTTGAGACATTATCACAAGTCGTTGCCAATCAACCGATCGAGAAGCCGGAACAATACCTCGGGCAGCCGCTCGAAAAATTCGAAGCGAAGTACGGTAAGCTCGGGAATACGCAAAAAGATGCCGTCAACACGTATCACTTCTCAAATGCGGGTTATCTGCTTGTCGTATCCGACGGAATCGTCGAAGCGATCGACTGGACGAATGCATCAGCCTCCGGTCTGTCGGCTTTAGGGGAACCTGTCGTTGAAACGAGTTACGGTACATGGTACCAGGGTGAGAAATTACAATTGAAAGCTTTCCCGGACAATGGATCAACGCGACTTCGTCTCGCGCGTGACCCAGGGAAATAAACCGGAACGGTCTGTCTTTGACAGATCGTTTTTTTTCGTAAAAAAAACCTCCCGAGTCATGGACTCAGGAGGTCGAAAATCCTTGGGAGGAAGTTTTCTTAGTAGACGCCGACAGCATCAAATGATTTCGCTGCTGCTGTTGCTTCTGCACTTGTTGAACCGTAAAGGTCTTTCGCTGATTGAACGACTGCTGCGCGGAGCGAGCTGAAGTTCGAGTTCGGAGTCAAGTAAACGCTGAGGGCACGGTAGTAGATTGCGCCGAGTTTCGGTACGCCGACACCAGTGACTGTGACACCAGTGTGTGTTCCACCGTTACCGAGAAGGTAAGCGGCTTTGTTGACGATACCTGAGTTCGTGTGGACACCACCGTTATCCTGTGTACCTGTGTAGCGTTTTGAGTAGTGGTCCGGATCGCCGTAAGCAGCCGGGTTAGACATCGAACGGAGTGCGTCGCCGCTGACACCAGGTGTATAGATGTCTTCTCCTACGAGCCAATCAAAGTTCGATCCGACTGAGTACTCAGCAACTGTTCCCATGATATCGGAAACGGCTTCGTTGATGGCACCCGATTCATTTTGGTAGACGAGTCCAGCTGTGTATTCTGTGACGGCATGCGTCAATTCGTGGGCAACGACGTCAAGTGCACCAGAGAGGTATGTGAATGTTGAACCGTCTCCATCACCATAGACCATCTTCGTTCCATCCCAGAACGCATTGTTGTAGCTCGTTGAGTAGTGGACAGAAGAGTTCAATGCAGCACCTGCGTTGTCATAACTGTTGCGGCCGTATGTGTTTTTGTAGAAATCATACGTTTTCACTGCGTTAACTTGTGCGCTTACAGCGGCACGGTCGTAGGTTGTATTGAATTGGTTATCGAGATCCGCCCAAAGCGAACCTGGAAGTGTGTTACGGTTTTTCGCATCGTACGTGTAGATTCCTTTACCGCGTGTTGAATCCTGCAGGTAATAGTAAGAACCGCTCTTCACCGTGTTGAAGGTTGCAGTTGTTCCGAGAACTGTCGTACCTGTACCGACTGAAGTCGTTCCGGTTACTGTGTTGACTGGTTTTGCGTGAGCGAGTTGATCGTATTTATTAAGAACTTTACCTGAATTCGCATCGATGAAGTAAGTCCAGCGTGATGGCTCTTTGCCGGCGAGGACAGTTGATGTGACCTTGTAAGCATAGACCGCATCGTCTTTGACTGGATAGATGACGAGTTCTGCTTTAGGAGCCACTTCGAATTCTGTTGCTTTGATGGCTTTTTGATAAAGTTTAAGTGCTTTTTTCTCAGAAAGTGATGCTTTTTTAGCGAGACCAGGTTTGCCTTTAACGTTGATAGCATCATTTACGACTGCTTTCAAAGTACCGTCTTTCGCAACATTTCCGACGACGACACTACCAAAGACAGGGACGCCATCCACTTCTTGTTGGAGACGTACGATCTGTGAAGATCCGTCTTTTTCGACATTCTGGACAGAGAAGTCACCTTTTTTGTTGACGTACTCTTTAACGATTGATGCAGCTGGTTCTGATGAAGCTTTCGTCAGTTTACCAGTTTGAAGACCTTCTGCTCCGACGACTGTAGGAACGACAAGTACACTTGCGACAAGCGATGTAGCGAGAAACTTTTTCAAAATAAATCGCCTCCTTGTTTGGGTTGAGTCTAACTATGCCAAAGAAAAGGAAAAGCGAGAATAAGGCGTTCGTATTAATTAGAATTTTCTGAATATAGTACTTAATACCCTGACTGAATAGTTAAGTGACATAAAAAAAGTTAAGAGAACATAAAAAAACCGCTTAAGATAGCGGTTTTAAAGGATACGTTGATAGAGATGATGTGTATTGTCACGTGTCTCGTCAATTTTAAAATTCAGCGGATCCAGTGTAATACCATGCTTCTGCGCAAAGCGCTGCATCTTCTCAAACGATTTCCAAATCTCAATGTCAGACCCTTCATGTTTCCAAAAAATATAACGGGCCGGAGGAATGTGATGTCCTTTCATCCCTTTAGGAATATGCTCAAGCGATTCTACCGGAAGACCGATACACTGCATATGTTTTGTCCCGCGTTGTCCAAGTGACAAATCAAGTGGATAACTTCCCGGTTCAGCGGGAATTTCATGCGAGCGTCGTGAAAATTCACGCCACAGTTCCGGCATAAGTGCATGTAATTCATTTTCTTCGCATGTCAAACCAAGTCCGACAACATATAATTCGTGACGATCGACAATTTTAGGGTGCATAAGAAACTCCTTTCATGAAAATCAAGAGGCGCTGATAACAGGAGGTCTCTTCAAATCAAGAAACAGTTGTGTAAAGGAAGCATCCCATTGTGTCCCGCTGCCTTCTTCCAAAATGGCGAGTGCTTTTGCAACGGGCATTCCTTTCCGGTAAGGGCGATCGGATGTCATCGCGTCATAGGCATCAGCAATCGCCATGATCCGTCCGAAGACAGGAATCGATTCTCCCGCCAAACCTTCTGGATAACCTTTCCCATCGTAACGCTCGTGATGGTACTTTACCCCGGGAAGAATCGGTTGTAACTTCTCCGGGAGATGAACTTGCGATAAAATATGCACGCCGATGACGGGGTGTTGTTTGATTTTGTCGAACTCGTCATCGGTCAAGCGTCCTTCCTTCAATAACACATCATCCCGGATTCCGATTTTTCCAATGTCATGTAAAAGGGCGGATTTACGCAACAGCTCGACTGAATCATCGGTCAAGCCGGCAGCGCGGGCAATCTCAACCGAATATTCCGCGACGCGTAATGAGTGTCCGGCGGTATACGGATCCCGGGCATCAAGTGTCGCAGCAAACAAGGTAAACAAACTGTCGAGCAACTGTTCGTTTTCCTGATCGCGGCCTTGGATACCTTCGACCATCAAGTTGAAGCCGCCGACTAATTGAGAGAATTCATCGGAAAAAGGATTGTTGATCGTGTTCAACTGACCCGATTCAATCTGGGCAACTCCTTCTTGCAAAGCCAGGATCGGTTTTTGAATATTTTCATATAGAAGCAAACTGCAAAATGTCGCAAGACAAAGGATGACGATTAAGATTAAGGTCGACCAACTCCAGTAGGAGCGCAGGCTCTCGTTCTCTGTCAACTGGACGGCAGAAGCGAGAACGAACAATAAAATCGGGAAGACACCAATGATCAGTGTACTGATTAACATTTTTTGCCGGAGGCTGATGAAGTCCTTTTTGGTCAAGATAAGCTCACCATGACCATATTGTTGCGATTGAACCGTTAATTCTGCCAACATGGATTCCGTGACACGATACGTTAAGAAAAATTCGATTAAAGCATGCAAGATGGCAACGAGAATGGCACCAAAGCAAGCAAGACCGATCAGATAATACGGCATTTCGAGCCAGTTGAAATGAATGGCGAGTGCCGTTAAGGAAGAAGACGGAATCGATAATCCAAGGAAATGAGGTCCGAGAATACGTTTAATGGTCAGTAACGGAAAACGGTGAGTCGTCCGAAAAGCAGCAGTAAGTTGTGCTTGGCTCGGAGTCGATGTCTGAAAGAATTGATAGAGCGGACGCATATGTTTTCGATAGATCGTATATTCGAAGCTAAACATTAAAACAACAGAGAGAAACATGATTGTCAGCAAAATTACACGTTCTCGTGCATCGAATGTCAACGTTTCGAAAATAAATAGACAGCCGACACCGAACACAGCGACAAAGGATCCAATCAAGTAATTCTTCAAAAGTTGTCGTTCGAATTTTTGGAGAGGTGTCATGAGTTGCCTCCTTTTGAATTAAGTCATGTATGTAGCGTATCGCGATACGTAACCGACAATCTGTTCTCTTTTAAAAAATGAGGGGAACGATTGATGAACGGTTTATTATTAATATCGGTCAATTTCCGTAAAAATGAACTAAATTCCAAAAATAGGTATAGTTACAAAGTACTAATTGTTCTAAAAGTAATTGATTAAGCAACTAAAACAATATATGATTTGAATATTCAGAAAAGTTATCTCGGTCATGCTTTTCACTACTACATAGGGGGTCAGTTCACGTGGGAAAAAAGAAACAGCTTAGCTTAGCCGTCTTATCCGGAATCACGGCAGCCGCATTTGCCGTTGGTCCAGTTTTACCTGGTGGGAAGGTAAAATCTGTTGAAGCTGCTGAAAAAGCAGTAGCCGGTGCACCGATGGATTTAAACACGGTTGATCAGGAACGTCTATTGAAAGTGCTTGAAAAACGTGGGGTCGTCTCAAAAGCTGCATCTGCAGCAGAAAAACAAAAAGCCGTTCAAAAGTATCTTGATAAAAAGGCGAACGGGAAACCGGAAGCCGATCATGATCATGAGACGGAAAAAGAAGCGAAATTTGATCAAAAAACAAAGGATTTCTTGACGAAACAAAAAGATCAACTGGCGAAACAACTCGCTAAAAATCACAATAACTACAAAAAAGGTAAAAAAGATGGGTTTGTCAAAGTCGATAAAGCCAAACAAGCAGCTTACAACGGTGCTACCCGGACAGACAAAGTACTCGTCTTACTTGTCGAATACAGCGACTTTAAGCATAACAATGTCGTCCAAGAACCGGGATACATGTATTCGAAGGACTTTAACCAAAAACATTATCAAGACTTGATGTTCGGAGATAAAGAATTCGAGCTGTTCAACGGCGATAAGGTCAAGACGTTCAAACAATATTATGAAGAACAATCCGGTGGCAGCTACTCAGTCGATGGGAAAGTATCGAACTGGTTAACAGTACCGGGTACGGCAAAAGATTATGGTTCAGACAATCCGAAAGGCGGCAATGATAACCTTCCGGGCGCAAAAGGACCACGCGGTCTTGTTAAAGATTCATTGAATGCAGCGGTAAAATCCGGCATTAACCTTGCAGAGTATGATCAATTTGATCAGTACGATTTAGATGGTGACGGCAACCAGAATGAGCCGGACGGTCTCGTCGATCACCTGATGATTCTTCATGCCGGAACAGGACAAGAAGCAGGCGGCGGAACGCTCGGCGACGACGCAATCTGGTCGCACCGTTGGACACTCGATGGAGTTTATCCTGTTGCGAATACAACTTCAAATTCTACAAACTGGGGCGGCAAGATGGCAGCCTTCGATTATACGGTTCAACCGGAAGACGGTGCAGTCGGCGTCTTCGCTCACGAATTCGGACACGATCTTGGACTTCCGGATGAGTACGATACACAGTATACAGGTCAAGGTGAGCCGGTTGCTTCATGGTCGATCATGAGTGGCGGTAGCTGGAACGGTAAAATTGCCGGAGCAGAACCGACAAGCTTCTCACCACAAAATAAAGAGTTCTTCCAGAACGTCATGGGCGGAAACTGGGCGAACATCCAGAACGTTGATTTCGATTCACTTTCAAAAGCGGGAACGGCTTCGTACCTCGATCAAAGTGTCACGAAATCAAAAAATCCTGGAATTATCAAAGTTAACTTACCGAAAAAGCCGGTTAAAGGAATCGCTCCAGCTTTCGGTAAAAAGTATTACTACAGCACAAAAGGAAATGATCTCCACACGTCAATGACATCACCAGAGTTTGATTTGACGGCTGCGACATCTGCGAAGTTTGACTACAAAGCATACTTCGATGTTGAATTCGATTATGACTTCTTGAAAGTCACAGCAACAGCTGGCGGCGTATCAAAAGTAATCGATGTCATCGGTGACGAGGATACGGACGGCGATCAACGCGCTGAATCTTCAAAAGGTGCATGGGTCGACAAATCATATGACCTCAGCGAATTTGCCGGTAAAAAGGTTACATTGACGTTCGACTACACAGGGGATGCCGGTCTTGCCCTCGATGGTTTTGCGCTTGATAACGCAAAATTGACAGTCGACGGAAAAGTCGTCTTTGAAGACGATGCAGAAGGTACTCCGAAATTTAAATTGGACGGTTTCGTGGCTTCAGATGGTTTCAGCTATGCGGACAACGCATACTACCTCGAATGGCGGAACTATGCAGGCTCAGATAAAGCACTTGAGCATGCACGTGGCGTGAAATACAACACGGGTCTCGTCGTTTGGCATGCCGATAGCAGCTTCACAGACAACTGGGTTGGCGTTCACCCGGGTGAAGGATTCCTCGGTGTCGTCGATTCACATCCAAAAGCAATCGTTGGAACACTCAAAGGACAACCAGTCGTCACAGGAAGCACACGTTACCAAATCGCGGATGCGGCTTTCAGCTTCGACAAAGCACCAGCATGGCTCATCGACTCGCCATCACGTGGTCTTTACGATTACAAAGGACTTTCTGGCGTAACGAAGTTTGATGATTCTAAATCGTATATCGATCAATTGATTCCGGATGCAGGAAAACTGCTCCCGAACAACGGTCTTAAAGTACAAGTCATCGGTGAAGCGAAAGATAACTCTGCTGGAGCAGTCTGGATCCACCGTTAAGAAAAAGGAGCAGGTTCGGAGCAATCCGAATCTGCTTTTTTTTAGTTCGAAAAGTGGAATCAATTGGTAAATTATTGGTCAGACAACTTGACTTTTAAAGCGCAATCATTTTATACTGACGTTAGCTTAATATTGTTATTGTCACTACTGATTCACATTGCGTCACGAACAATCTTTTCGTCGCTCCATGTATTTCGGGACAATAATGAATTTCTTTCATATGCGTGGCATATGTATTAAGTAATTTATTTTTGGAGGTTGTTCCCATGAACACAGGTAAAGTAAAATGGTTTAACGCAGAAAAAGGTTTCGGTTTCATCGAAGTTGAAGGCGGAGAAGACGTATTCGTACATTTCTCAGCAATCACTGGTGAAGGTTTCAAATCACTTGACGAAGGTCAAGAAGTTGAATTCGAAATCACTGAAGGCGCACGTGGAGCACAAGCTGCTAACGTCGTAAAACTTTAATCTTAACTTTTCAATCGTCCTTTTTCGAAAGGGCGATTTTTTTAATGAGTTAATATCTTGAATTCAAGATATATATGCGCTATACTGACGGTACAAACTATTCATTCAGAAAAGGACGTGGCAAACATGGAATTACTTGGTATTCATCACGTATCGATTTTAACGGGAATGGCGGAACGGAACTATCAATTCTATACACAGGTTCTTGGGATGCGTCTGATCAAAAAGACGGTCAATCAGGACGATACGACATCGTATCATCTGTTTTATGGAGATGCAGAAGGGAATCCGGGAACGGATCTGACTTTTTTTGATATTCCCCATTTAGGGACCGGTGTACCCGGTGCGTCAAGCATCTCGTCGACATCACTCCGGGTCAAAACAACAGCATCCCTTCAGTTTTGGGTAGAGCGCTTTACGCAACAAGGCGTCGATCATGATTCGATTGTCGAACGGGCGGGGCGTCAGACGCTGGCGTTTCGTGATCAAGAAGGAACCCGGTTGATTCTTGTCGCAGAAGACGGGGAACAAGGTGTTGCAGGAGGCGTGCCGTGGAAACACGATGAAATTCCGGCTGAACATGCAATCGTCGGCTTAGGTGCCGTGACGCTGACCGTCAATGATCCGGAACCGACCGCTCTTGTCTTAACCGAAGTTCTTGGCTTTAAGAAAATCGGCAGTTATCCATCGCTGGCCGGTGATTTTGCGGAGATTGACGTCTACTCGACGGGACAAGGTGGAATCGGGGCAGAAGTTCATCTCGAAGCTCGCCCGGATCTCGACCGGGAACGGCTCGGCCGTGGCGGCGTCCACCATGTAGCGTTCCGTGTACCGAACAGTGAAGAGTATGACTTATGGGTGAAACGATTGAAAGAATACCGTCTGCCAAACTCAGGGAAAGTCGACCGTCACTATTTCCAGGCGCTCTATTTCCGCGAACCGAATCATATTTTGTTTGAATTATCGACGGATACACCGGGATTTGCAACGGATGAATCAGTCGAAACCCTCGGTGAGACATTAGCTCTGCCGCCATTTCTCGAACCGCAACGGGAGCAAATCGAAGCCCGTCTCCGCCCACTCGAAATCTGACAATCCTGTGACACAGGTCACAGACTGACGGGCGTCCCGTATACTAAAGACAGGAACCAGGAAAAAGGAGTGACGGGATGTTAGGAACTACGTTAGGTCAATTTCGATTGATTGCGATTTTAGAAGGTATTTCATTTTTAGTCTTACTGTTGATTGCCATGCCCTTAAAGTATATGGCAGATATTCCGGAAGCCGTTTCAGTCGTCGGAGCCATGCACGGTGTGTTATTCGTCATGTATGCACTATGGCTTGCTGTTGTTAAATTCAAATACCGTTGGTCGTTTGTAAAAGCAGGGATCGCCTTTATCGCTTCGTTCATTCCATTCGGGACATTTGTACTCGATCGAAAGTTAAAACAGGAAGCAACAAACGCGTAAATTGTGTATACTAGAAAAAGCACGGCTGTGGATAACTGTTTTTGTCGATTCGAAGCAGGTTATCCACAGCTTTTTTCTGTGGATAATTTTTAGGAGGATACTATGTCAACATTTGAAGCACTACACATTCAAGAACAATGGGTAAAGAAATTACAAAAACAAGGCATCAAACAACCAACGCCGATTCAAGAGCAGGCGATTCCGCATTTGCTCGCCGGTCGTGATTTAATAGGAAAAGCACAAACCGGAACAGGGAAGACGCTGGCGTTTCTTCTGCCGATTCTCGAACAAATCGATTTAGACAGCAAAACGGTCCAAGCGTTGATCGTCGCACCGACACGTGAACTCGCACGTCAGATTGCAGATGAAACACACAAGTTAATCCGGAACATGGAAGATATCCGTGCGCTGGCTGTATACGGTGGACAGGATGTCTTCAAACAAATCCAACGTCTCGGTCGCATGCCACAAATCATCATCGGGACGCCGGGGCGGATTTTGGATCACGTTGGTCGCGGAACACTTGATTTGAGTGAATTGAAGACGCTTGTTTTAGATGAAGCGGATCAGATGCTGCAAATCGGATTCTTACCGGAAATCGAAGATATCATTGCAGCAGCACCAGTTGATCGTCAGTTCGTCATGTTATCAGCGACGATGCCGGAAAAAGTCGAGCAACTCGCGAAAACGTATTTGCGTGATCCGATTGAAGTCCAAGTCGAGGCAGAAAAAGTAACGGTCGATGCAATCGAACAGTTCGTCGTCGAGACGACGGACCGTCGGAAACAGGCGACACTCCGGACGATGCTTGACGAGATGCGTCCTTATGCCGCCATCATCTTCTGCCGGACACAACGCCGTGTCAGCAAGCTGAATGAAGAATTACAGATGCAAGGGTATCCGACGGATGAATTGCACGGTGGTTTGACGCAAGGGAAACGTGAAAAGGCGATGGCGAAGTTCTATCAAGGAAAAACACCATTCCTGATTGCGACAGACGTTGCATCACGTGGTCTTGACGTGACTGGTGTCACGCACGTCTTCAACTACGATTTACCGGACGATGCGGAAAGTTATGTTCACCGGATCGGTCGGACAGGTCGTGCCGGAAACGACGGCGTAGCGATTTCAATCGTCACACCACGTGACGGTCGCAGTTTCCGTGATATGGAACGCGAACTGGGTGTCGAAGTGACGCCGATTGTCGTCGAACTTTCGGATGAAATGATTCGTGCACAGCACGATCAAAGTAAAGGAACGAAAAAACCGGCGGAAGGTCGCGGTAACACACGCCGCTCGAGCAACCGTCGTCCAGGCCGTGATCACCATAAATAAGTAAGTAAAAATCCCCTTTTCTCCATGGATCTTTTGGAGGAAAGGGGATTTTTTATTTGGCGTACACCATCTGTCCGCCGAGATGACCGGTATAAGCGAGTAAACCGCTTCCGACAACAGCAACAATCAGGCTCAGCATAAGCATTGTTTTTTTGTTGGAACGGTAGCCGAGCAACAGGAGAACAAAGGCAATTCCAAAGGCAACGAGACTGAACAAGGCGAAATTTTCATGATTCGAGATGGCAGCGTGTGTTGCACTGCTCAGGTTGGTTTCTGCATATTCTTCTGCTCCGTCACCGGATAAATACGCTGCGACGCCGGACAACAGGCCGGCAAATAAAGTGATGAGGACAAATAATTTTAACTGGACCCATTTCAAACTGAATAGTAATAAGAGTGTTGCGAACAGTAAAAGAGCGATCGGTGCATGAACGAGCAGGGGATGAAGTGGTACGCCACCTAACATAAGATAACCTCCTTGATAAGTAATAAGAACATACTGTTACTTTAACCGGGTTATCTGACAGTTAGCTGACGGTCATTAAGAAAGTGGAAAAAGAATCGTGAAGCGTGTTCCGGTTTCGGGTGTGGATTCAACCAAGATAGCGGCTTGATGTGTATCGGCAATCGATTTGGCGATGGCGAGCCCGGTTCCGGTACCATGGCGAGAGTGGTCACCGCGGAAGAACCGTTCAAATATCTTATCGTGATTTTCCGATGGAATGCCGATTCCGTGATCAGCGATAGTTAATCGAACACCGGTTGACGTCTGTTGCAGTTGAACTTCAATATCAGCATCGCTGTAAGCAACGGCATTTTCTAAAAAAATCGTCAACAAACGGATTAATTGATTGGCATCTCCCTTGATCAACAGGTGAGGTGTGACGGTCAAAGCCAATGTCCGATCGACCAACGTATGTTTAAACCGTTCAGAAGTCTGCGTGACGAGTGTGCTTAAATCGACCGGGCTCATGGATCCGGGTTGACCGGACATTTCTTTTTGACACTATCGGTGTTAGCCGGTCTACTCGGTTCATTCCCGGCATTGAGAAAACAAAAGGCACGTCTGCATAATATTCACCTGTACAGTGGCTGGGCCGGATTATTGGCGATTGTGCTTCATGCGACGCTGATCGTCGTCGATACGTATGCTCCTCTGAGTTTACTTGAAATTCTGATTCCGGGAACGGCATCCTATGAGCCGCTTTGGAATGCCTTTGGAACGATCAGTCTGTACCTGTTTGGTTTTGTCTTGGTTACTTCTGATTTCTTGAAAGAGGCGCTCGGAAAAACATTATGGAAATTAACGCACTGGCTTGTCCTGCCGGCCTGGCTCTTGATGACGCTTCACGGGATATTCATCGGGACGGATACAGGAACACTTTTCACGACCATTTGGTATGCCTGTTCGACACTGACATTGTTTACACTGATTTTGTACCGGATGCAGGTCCGTCCGAAAACAGCAACACCTAAAAAGCAAGCGTCCTCACTAGTGAAATGAGGACGCTCGTTTTTTAGCGTTGTCTTAACCACGTGGTCCAAGCCTGAAAGGCATCTTCCCGATTGTCGATATAGTTGTGATCACTATCGACAATGATTTGTTCAAAGGCGCTGGCATCCTGAAGCAAGTCATGATGAAGTGATTTGATGGACGTCTCATCACGTTCCGACGTCACAAGTAAGGCGGAACGTGTTCCGAGTTGTTCTTTCAGTGACAGCAGGTTCCACGTCGCATGATGTCGTTTTAGTTCGTCGAGCAGTATGTCGCCGTCGGTATGCGACAGGAACTGGGCTCCGCGGCTCAAGACGCCTTGTAACGCCTCTTCATGTTCCGGATAATCGAGTACCAGTTGACCGATCAAACCGAAGTTGAATGGAGAGATACCGATGTAATGCGCAATGTCCGGAACATCGACGAACGCATGAAGTCCGGCAAAGCCGCCCATACTGTGGCCGACGATTGAAATCTGATCTACTGAGATATCGTGTGCTTGCGTAAAGGCGGGAGAAATGACATGTTGCATGATGGCAGTCGCATCTTCAAGGACATGTTGGAAACGGAATGCTCCCGGACTGCCAATCGTTCCGCGGTAAGACGTCACAAGGACGTGAAAGCCAAGGTTTTGTAATTGAACCGCCCAGTCCATGTTCAATTGTTTCCCGGGGAATCCATGAAACAGGACGATGAGTGGGGCAGGAGCAGCGAGCGCAGGAGAGTAGAGACGGCAAAATAACGACTCGTCCCCGCCGCTCGGAAGTTCGAGTAATGATAAGTTGGCTTTTTTAGTGATGGTTTCCATGACATCCACTCCTTCAGAAAAAGTTGCATCTGCCATTTAGTTTGATACAAATCGCTGAACAAGGCAATGATTAAGTCTATGAATTAAATGGAAGCACAAAAAAAGACGGAACGCAGGACTCGATCTAAAATCGAGTCCCGGCCTTCCGTCAGATGGTGTTTACCTTTAGAACACTTTTGTCGTCCACGATTCACAATTCCATAAATCCGTTGCGACGGCTTCGTAAAATTCAGGTTCGTGTGAAATCAACAGAACCGTTCCTTTATACTCCTGAAGAGCCCGTTTGAGTTCTTCTTTTGCTTCGACATCCAAGTGGTTGGTGGGCTCATCGAGAACAAGAATGTTGGATTCTGTGTTCATCAATTTACAAAGGCGGACCTTCGCTTTTTCCCCACCACTGAGGACTTCGATTTTCGATTCGATGTGTTTCGTCATCAGACCGCATTTCGCGAGCATAGCCCGGACCTGCTGCTGTGTCAGAGACGGGAATGTGCCCCAAATCTCTTCGATACACGTATTCGAATTTTTTTCCTTGATCTCCTGTTCGAAGTAGCCGATGTGAAGATTTTCTCCACGTTCGACTGTACCGGAAACCGAAGGAATCTCACCAAGCAGACTTTTGAGTAACGTCGACTTCCCGATACCATTTGCCCCGTGTAACGCGATTTTTTGACCGCGCTCAATCATCAAGTCAAGCGGACGGGAAAGCGGCTCATCGTATCCGATGACAAGTCCTTTCGCTTCGAACATCAACTTACTTGGTGTCCGGGCTGTCTGGAAATGAAACTCAGGTTTCGGACGTTCCTGCGCGAGTTCGATGACATCCATCTTATCGAGTTTCTTCTGACGGGACATCGCCATGTTCCGTGTCGAGACACGGGCCTTATTTCGGGCGACGAAGTCTTTCAGCTCGGAAATTTCCTGCTGTTGACGTTTAAAGGCTGACTCATGTTGCTTCTTCTTCGCCTCATGGACAGTCAGGAAGTTGTCGTAATCACCGACGTAACGATTGAGTCCTTGGTTTTCCATATGGTAAATCAAGTTGATGACACTGTTCAAGAATGGAATATCGTGTGAAATCAAGATGAACGCATTTTCGTAATCATTGAGGTAACGTTTCAACCATTCGATATGTTGCACATCCAAGTAGTTGGTCGGCTCATCGAGTAACAGGATGTCTGGTTTTTCAAGCAACAGCTTCGCGAGCAGGATTTTTGTCCGCTGTCCGCCGCTTAGTTCCTGGACATCACGATCGAGACCGATCTCATCAAGACCTAGACCGCGTGCGATTTCTTCGACTTTCGCATCAATCGTATAAAAATCATTGTTCGTCAAGATGTCTTGTAAGACACCGACTTCTTCTAACATTTTTTCGAGTTCGTCTGGTTCGACTTCACCCATTTTTGTATACAGATCATTGATTTCCTGCTCGATGTCGAACAAGTATTGGAATGCTCCTTTTAAGGCGTCACGAATCGTGAGTCCTTTGGAAAGAACAGCATGCTGATCCAGATAGCCGACACGAACGTGTTTCGCCCATTCGACTTTTCCTTCGTCTGGTTCGAGCTGTGAAGTAATGATGTTCATGAACGTCGATTTACCCTCACCGTTTGCTCCGACAAGACCGATGTGTTCCCCTTTTAACAGACGAAACGAGACATCTTCGAAAATCGCACGATCGCCAAAACCATGGCTTAAGTTTGATACCGTTAAAATACTCATAGTTACTCCCTTATTTCACGAATTCAATTAGACGCCTGTCCGTTTTTTCTGGTTGTTCGTTTTTTTCGTTTTTTGGCTTGTCATTTGTTTTGTTTCTGTTCCGCGCAAACCGGTCGGACGTTTTGTCTGTGATTGTTTTTTTGCTTTTAATTGTTCAATCATTGCTTCTTGAAGAGACAATTTTTTTGGTTGTTCGCTCATGTGTGTTCACCTCGATTAATTCGTTCTTATCCTCTAGTATGCCAAAAAAAACCTGTCTTGAAAACGAACTATACTTAATTCTTTCATTAAATGATTTCTTCGCCTAAATAAATCACGTAACAATTTCGGTCTAAATCGACTTCACAGCTGTCTCGTTCAAAGACGCCGTGATCGGGTACGCTCAATTTATCTTTAACTAAAAAGCGCATGGCCTGGATATGATTCGGGACGGTCACTGTCTTGATGACCGGATGTGAAGCACTTTCCTGGAAGCGTCGGAATTCGAGATGAATCTGGTGCGGCGGATAGACACGGTCCGCCGGATCACGGGGAGACGCTTCCACATGATCGACGATTAACTGATCGTATTCGCCGTCCATTTCATTGGAACGCAACTCATATAAGTGACCTTCGATGATATGAAATTCGCAAAGTTGATGCGCAATGATTTCCTCCGGTTCAATGGCAAAGCGGCTGTATTGATAAATTGATTTGAACTCATTTTGATCTTCGACATAATAGGCAAGTGACATTTGATTTCCTCCTCAAGTCTTCTTCGTTATTCTACTGGCATTAACAAAAAAAGTTCCGGAACGACTTAGAAACTTTTTTGGTGGAAAAAGCGTATACTTAGAATAACAAATTGTGATGAGAGGGGTATGCGATGTGAGTTGGATGAAGCAGGCAACACTTGCAGCTACGTTATTAATCGGAACGACGCTCAGTGGATGTGGATCGGACAATGCAAAAGCGGAACGTCCGGATGATCCGGATTGTGATGATTATGAATATGATAACGATGAAGGTGTTTGGTATTGTGATGATTCAAGCTCGACACACTCGGGGTTCTTTTACTGGGGAGGAAGTTACTTTGCTTCACGCGCCTTGATGCATAGTGCGATGCGAACGAAAGGGTACACACCCCGATCAAAGGACGTCAAAAGTTATAATGCCAAGACAAAAGGATTTGGGACGGGGTCATCGTCCGGCTTCTTCGGCGGATGAGGACACGACAGGAATTGTACGGGGATATCGACGCTTTTTGGGATGTGCTGGATGGGGAAATTTACGCTTTGGCGGAAGTGATGCCCGTTTCGAACGAGACGATTCAGGCATTGCGGACAGCGGCACGAGAAGCGTATACCATCTTTGAAAAAGTGATTCCGATTCTTTGGACGATGGATGACGACGGATTAATTGAACTTGGTTTTCCAAAGGATGCTTTACCGTTTTTACGGTTACAGACGATGCGTCCTTTATCAGTCATCAGCCGCTTCGATTTCATTGTCACAAATCATCGGATTTCGATCATGGAATGGAATGCGGATACGCCGACATTCATTAAGGAGTCCTTTGAAGTCAATGATCGGATTGCGCGAAAAGTGGGTTTTCGATCAATTAATGACGGACAAGCGAAACAGTTGGCGGACAGCGTTGATCGTGCGGTGAAGGCGGCAAGCCACAGGATTCGTCACGAACAGCCGCACGTCGTCTTCACGTCACACGGAGACAACATCGAAGACCGGTGGACGACAGAGTATCTGCAACAATTTGTTGCCGGTGCTACATACTGTCCTCTTGACGAACTTGAGATACGGGCAGAAGATGGGTTGTATGACCAACAGGGACGGCGAATCGATATTCTGTACCGGCAGACGTTTCCGATTGAGATGGCTTTACTCGACCGTGATGAAGACGGAACAGAGCTGGGACATTTGTTGCTGCAGCTCGTCGAGATGGGATTGCTTGAAATCATCAATCCACCGTCGGCTTTTCTGATGCAGGCAAAATCGGTCTTGGCCTTGATTTGGCTCTTGCATGAAACAGACCATCCTTATTTGACCGGGCGTGATCATGAGATTATTGCTCAGTATTTCTTACCGACCTATTTGAGTCCGGAGCCGTTTTTACGTCAAAATCAGGCATTTGTTGAAAAACCAATCTTTGGACGGGAAGGGGATACGGTTACTGTCCGTCAAGGGGACGGGAATGTCCTGTTCAGCAACGAACAACGTTCATTCAGCGATCAGTCTGCCGTGTATCAACGTTATCAGGAATTACCGATATGGTCATTAGAAGATGAAACAGAAGTCGCATATATGTTTGGTGTATTTGTGCTTGGCGGGCGACCGAGTGCTGTCGGGGTGCGGGCAGGTGAACGGATTACGGGGAATCGATCTTATTTCTTACCGATCGGACAACGTGAAAATCAAGAGGAGGATGGATGATGAAAGCAGCTATTTTAGGAGCGACTGGTTTAGTGGGGCAAGAACTGGTCGATCAACTATTGGCGCATGATGAATATCAGGAAGTACATGTTCTCGTACGTCGTCCGATGAATCGATTTCATCAAAAACTCGAAGAATGGGTGATTGATTTTGATCATGTGACGGAAATCGAATTACCGGAAGTCGACCACGTTTACTGTGCGCTGGGGACAACGATCAAACAGGCTGGGTCGCAAGAAGCGTTTCGTCTCGTGGATTATACATATCCAATTGAAGTGGGACGGGAATTGCTTGATCTAGGGGCTACTCGATTTGCTCTGATTTCGGCACTCGGCGCCCATCCGAATGCGAAAACATTTTATAACCGTGTCAAAGGGGACGCGGAAAATGGATTACGCGTACTCGGTTACGATGCCTTACTTATTTTCCGCCCTTCGTTATTGTTAGGCGAGCGGGATGAATTCCGTTTTGGCGAACAGGCGGCGGCCCGGGTATCCACTGTGTTACGTCCATTGTTGCGGCGCAGCCCGTACGCACCGATTGAAGCGGCGAAGGTCGCGCAGGCGATGATTCATCATACGCTGCATGAACCACCAGGAGTAACGATTGTTGAATCAAAAGAGATGCAGACTTGAGTGAGCGGATTTTTCGTATCACTCTTTTTTGTGTACCGAAATTAATATTTGACTCCTCAAATGATTTACGGTTGAATGATATAGTGCTGTCTCACAAACAAAAAAAGAAGTGAGACAATTCAGGCAAAACAGTGTATTTGCGTTCAATTCGTTCGTTCATGCTTATCGTTTGGGGAAAGCGGGAAAAAGATTGGACAATGTGCACATATCGAAGGTAGACGAAAGGAGCCGTTCATATGGCAGAGTTTGATCGCGATCAGGTCTACAAGACTGTTCCGCAAAAAGGATTCTTCGGAAATCCAAAAGGACTGTTCACGTTATTCTTTACTGAGTTTTGGGAGCGCTTCTCCTACTACGGGATGCGTGCCATCCTTATCTATTATATGTACTACTCTGTAAAAGATGGTGGTCTTGGAATCGACGAAAAAATGGCGTCTTCCATCATGGCGATCTACGGATCATTAGTTTATATGTCCGGTGTCATCGGCGGATGGATAGCCGACCGTTTATTAGGAACATCACGGACTGTATTTTACGGCGGTGTATTGATTATGACTGGACATATCGTTCTGTCCTTACCGGCAGGCGCTACAGCACTGTTCTTCTCAATGGGTTTGATTGTAATTGGGACAGGGTTATTGAAACCAAACGTTTCAAATATTGTAGGTGATCTGTACAGCAAAACGGATAGCCGACGTGATGCTGGTTTTAGTATTTTTTATACAGGAATCAATGCAGGTGCATTCTTATCTCCGATTATCGTAGATGGAGTGCGTTTGCAGGCAGGTTTCCATGCCGGTTTTGCTGTTGCGGCAGTAGGTATGTTTTTAGGACTGATTGTCTTTGTATTGACAAAGAAAAAAAATCTCGGACAAGCTGGTCAATACGTATTAAATCCGATGTCAAAAGAAGAAAGAGTACACTTTTATAAAGTAGTTTCTTTCGCTTTGATTGGTATTGTGGTTCTTGGCTGGATTGCTTCAACAATCGGTTGGTTGACGATTAATACGTTTTCGTTTGTTGTGACGATTCTTGGAGTCATCATTCCAGTCTTTTACTTCTATTTTATGTTGCGTAGTCCTAAAATTAATTCTGATGAAAAATCAAGATTGTATGCATACATTCCATTATTTTTGGCAGCTGTTATTTTTTGGGCCATTCAAGAACAGGGAACATATGTATTATCTAAATTTGCCGATCAACGTACGGAGTTAAGTTTCCTCGGATATGAATTTAGCCCGGCACTTTTCCAATCCGTCAATCCGCTGTTTATTATTGCACTAGCACCAGTCTTTGCAAGTATCTGGATTAAGCTTGGGGATCGCCAGCCGACAACACTTCAAAAGTTTTCGTTTGGTTTAGTATTTGCCGGCTTATCCTTCATCGTCATGATGATTCCAGGTCTATTGTTCGGAACAGAAGGATTGGTCAGTCCGCTTTGGTTAGTATTTAGTTTTCTGCTAGTTGTGATCGGTGAACTTCTTCTTTCTCCAGTCGGTTTATCGGCGACGACAAAACTGGCTCCATCTGCATTTTCGGCACAGACGATGAGTCTATGGTTTATGACAAATGCTACAGGACAAGCCGTTAATGCTCAAATCGTTAAGTTTTATGATCGTGATACGGAAGTCATGTATTTTGGTATCACAGGCTTAGTTGCAGTGTTCTTCGGATTGCTACTGCTTGTTTTTTCGAAAAAACTCCAAGTTCTCATGAAAGGAATCCGTTGATTTTATACTGATGAGGTATGGAAAATGGTCTGTTTCAATGCTTCTGGTATTGTGAGACTCAATCGAATAAAAAAAGGTACTGTACAACGTCTACTATGACAGACAGTTAAAACAATCAAACTGTCTGCTATAGTAATGATTTTTATTTTTCGTGATGAATATTTTACTTCGAAAATAGATCAAAAAAACTCCATATTCGTACGAGGGTACTGAAAAACTTTAAAAGAAAAAAAGGCGATTGACCCGACTAACTCGGAAATCAATCGTCTTTTCTCTTGATCACGCTCAAAGAGCACGAGGTTTTTCAGTGCTCTCTATTCATACTGGAGTTGTTTTATAGGATTTCTGTGTAAGCTGTTATTTAGTAATACTGATCTTACCTTCTACATTATATTTTTTTTTGATTTTAATTGTTTTTGTTTTTCCCGTCTTACTACGATGACCATCTGTAGTAAACCATTGATTGTATTTTTGTGTATAGTTCTTGTACACAATACGAGTCTTAAAAGTGCCTTTTTTCCCTTTTGGAATGTATTTTTCAGAATTCACCGTTATAGTTTTATCTTTACCGAAGAATCCTTCTAAAGATCCCTTAATAGAACCCCTTGAAATTTCACCTGCCCCAGTAACACTCCAATTGGTTTTTACTTTCTCGGATACAATCATTTTCTGTGGACCGTGCATTGTCTTAGATTCGACTTCCCATGCACCGTAACTTTTTGATTTGTAAACAGGGGATGCCGCAGGAGCATAATAGAAATATGTACCTTCATTTCCACTTAATGCCTGAGTATATTTAGGTCCTACAAGTACAAGAGAAGTCGATAAAAGTAGGGTAGCGCTTAAAATCTTTGTGATTTTTTTCATCTTAAACCTCCAAATGCTTATTTTTAACTGTTTTAATATAACATTTAAGGTTTTTTTTTGCAATTCAATCATTTGTACGAATATGACGTAAAGATTCTGCGAGCAGGGCGACGAGTGTTCCGAGTACGAGACCATTCGACATCAATGTCGTGACGAGCGGAGGCAAATCGGAAGTGGCACCTTTCGGAAGAAGCAGGGCACCGATTCCGACTAGAACCGGTAAGCCGACCGTAATCATGGCGGTCTGGCGATTCAATTCCCGCGAAGCTTCCGTGACCCCGATAATCGCCATTCCGGCGACGATTGGAGCAACCATTGCGTATCCGACAGCGACCGGAATCTTTGCAATCAGTCCGACGAACGGAGTGACGACGCTGAGGAACAGACAAATGGCATTGGCAATCGCAAAGGCCTTCCGATCCGTATTATCGGTTGAAGCGATGAAACCGGCTGTCCCGGAAATCGCAACGGGACCGACCGTTCCGAACATTCCCGCGAAAATTTGCCCGATTCCGGCTGTGACGCCGGCTGTCGCGACTTGTCCCTTCACTTGCTCACCACGTTTTGCACTGATGATTCGTTCAATGACTTTGATGTTCGCCAAGACGTTTGTCATCAGCAACAATGAGATGATCAGTGCTGTCGGGAGTAAGCTCCAGTCGAGTTGAATACCACCGAACGGCATCAAATCAGGGAAGGTAAAGAACGGACCGTCGAACGTCGGCATTTCGGCACGACCAATCAAAGCAAACATGCTCCAACCAACGAGCAGGGTGATCAATAACGCATACTGACGCAACCGATCGCTACGTTCTAAATAAAGTGAGATGATGACGGTTAAGACAGAAATGACGGCAGGAAGCACCTGAATCTTTCCGTCTTCGATATTGAGCAATCCTTTCATGACCGAACCGGATAATTGAGCCGATAACAGTAACATATAAACACCGATGACTTGTGGTGTGAACAGAGGAACGAGTCGACGAAGCACCCCGGTCAGGGTGAGAATGATACAGATGATCCCGCTTAAGATGAGAAGAAAACCTAACGACTGTAACGTGTTGGAGTAACTGCCGTACAAGGTGATTCCGATGGAAGAATAAAGCGCGAATACTCCCCACCAAATACCGGCAGGGCCTTCCATGATCGGCAGACGGTGGCCGAATAACACTTGAATGAGACTTAAAATCGCAAAAACGAATAAACAACGTGAGAGGAAAGCGAGGGTATCTGCACTTGATAGTTCAAATGAGGCAGCAATCGCGAGTGGCGGGGCAATGTTAGTACAAATAATAAACAAAAACCACTGAATCGTGGAGACAACAGTACGTGGCAAAACAAATGATTCCCCTTTCGAATAACGGATGCTTTTTTAATCTTAAACCAAATATTGAAAAAGAGATAGATACGCTTACATTAACTGAAAATTCAAAACACTTCTTTCATATGTGATTTTGCACATTATATTGGGTATCATAAAAGAGGAGGGATGAATATGAAAAGATGGTTAAAACGAATCAGCATCAGTCTACTGATTCTGGTAGGGATCTTAGTTGCAGCATTCATGATTTGGGCTCAATTTGATTACAATCCAACAAAAGAAGCAAAACAGTATTTCGGTGAACCGGTCGGACAAGGTTATCAGTTCGGAGACGACACGAGTGAAACGGGCTTCATTTTTTATCAAGGGGCCAAAGTGGATCCCGCTGCATACAGCTATTTCGGTCACCAATTGGCACAAGAAGGATATTATGTCGCCCTGCCGAAACTGCCGTTTAATATTGCGCTGCTGGACTCTAAAAAGGGATTATCGATCATCGAAGAGCATCCAAAAATCAAGCAGTGGTATTTGATTGGTCATTCGTTAGGCGGAAGCGCCGCTTCAACGATTTTGGAAGACAGTCCGAAAATCAAAGGCATGATTTTTTTAGCTTCTTATCCGATTGATGTAATCGATACTCCGTCGCTAACCGTCTACGGTGGAAGGGACGGGGTTTTACCGGTCGAGGATATTGAGGACAGTAAACAGGATGTCCGTTCTGATGCAGTGTTTCATCTGATCCAGGATGGAAACCATGCCAACTTCGGGATGTACGGCAAACAAAAAGGGGACAATGACAGTCCGTTGACGCCAAAAGAACAACAGGATGAAACGTTGAAGGTGATCCGGGAATTCATATCTGCACAGTAAAAAAAGACCCGCTCTTCTGTCTGATTGGACAGGGGAGCGGGTTTGATGTCTTCTCATATATGTTACGTCAACCGTCGTGAAACCTCGTCAAGCGTTGGCAAAGCAACCATCGCGCCTTTGACCGAAGCGGCTAAACCTCCGGAAATCGCAGCAAAGCGGCCGATATCCTGTAATTCGTTTTCATCCCAGTCAAACGAAAACGAGCGGATGGCACATTGATGGAGGAGACCGGACATGAACGCGTCACCTGCTCCCGTCGTATCAATCGCATCGACAGAAATCGCTTGAATCTCTGCCATCGAGCGGTCGGTATAAATCAGAGAACCTTCCGCGCCACGCGTTACAGCCAGTAACCGAATCGGATATTCTGCGAGTAGTTCGGCAGCCCCTTCATCCAAATTCGTCTGGCCGGTTAAAAAGGTCAGTTCTTCCTCCGCCAGTTTCACGATTTGAGCATCCGGTAAGACGGACCGAATCGTGGAACGGGCAGCATCTAAATCAGACCATAACGATTCACGTAAATTCGGGTCGTAAGAGATCGGGACATTATTGGCTTTCGCCACTTCAATCGCCCGCCGTGTCGCTTCGACCGCATCTCCGGAAATCAAGGAGATTGATCCGATATGCAAGAGGTCCGCCTCGGCGAGTGAATCCGGAATGTCTTTTTCATGAAAACTCATGTCCGCACGATAACTGTTGATGAACTCGAATGACCGGTCACCGTCGGCTGCATTCGTAACGAGGACAAGGCCGGTCTTATGTGTCGGATCAAAAACAAGATGATCCGTCTTAACACCGTAATGATGAAGTGTATCCTTTAAAAAGTGTCCCATCGAATCGTCACCGACGGAACCAAGGAAATAACTGTCGGCGCCGAGCCGTGCTAATCCAACGGCGACATTGGCCGGTGCACCACCCGGATTTTTTTGGAACGTTACATTATCGGCATCGAGCGGTATTAAATCGATCAATGCTTCACCAAGACTATAAATTTTCATAGGAGGTACCCCTTTCAAAATCTGGCCGAATCCGTTCCACGTGAAGAGCCATATAGCCGACTTCGGATTGCGGCACAGTCGTCTGTAATTCTTGTTCCAACCAGGACGCCATGTTTTCCGCACAACGGAAAGCGTCCGTATAACGGGTTTGAACAGCGGATAAGATGACGTCATCCATGTCATGTAACGTTTGCCCTTGTTCGATCCGGGCTAAGACGAGTTTCATATGGGTGAAGAACCGGTAATAGGTCATCGAGGTCGTTTCAATCGTTTGACCGAAAAAGGCTTCGATTTGTTCACGCAACTCATTTAATAACGTAGCCGTCTGGAGGGCGGTTGCCATATTAGGATGTCGTTGTCGTGCATTATACAAGTGAAGGGCGATGTTCGCAGCTTCTTCTTTCGGTAATGAAACGGCTAACTGTTGTTCAATATGGGCGACTGCCCATTCTCCAATCTGATATTCCGCTGTATACAGTAACCGGATTTCTTCCGCCAAGCGATTATGGACGACCAGTTGTTCACGGGCAAGCCGGACGGCGTGGGCGAGGTGATCGGTCAG
This sequence comes from Exiguobacterium sp. Helios, assembly GCF_014524545.1. Taxonomy (NCBI): domain Bacteria; kingdom Bacillati; phylum Bacillota; class Bacilli; order Caryophanales; genus Exiguobacterium; species Exiguobacterium sp. Helios. Next base: position 111,302 of record NZ_CP053557.1, on the reverse strand, counting down.
ACTGACATGAATGTAGTCATGAAAAGGTGTTTTCAGTTCGCCTTCTGCATAAGAAATGATCTGTTCCGACAAATCGATGATATCCAGTGGAGTCGTCGTCAGGATTTCCTTGAACTGTTCGGCATTTTCAAAAGACGGGATGAACATTTTTTCAATTTTTGTCGGATCAACAGGATCCTTCTTTTTTTTACCAAAAGCAATGCCGGGCCCCATGATGATCCGTTCCTGACCTTGTTCTTTTGTGACGATGGCGTTATTGTTGAGTACTTTATGAATGATCAGTCTGACTACCTCCTTTCTACTTCCATTATACGGGTTATCGGCAATCTAGGAAAACTGACAAATGCGACCCGAAGAGGATTCTCAAGGGGTCGCATCGTTTAATTAAGCAGCCAAATCCGTCTGTTTTTGTTTTCGTGTATCGAGACGCATCAAGATGACGGTAGCGACGAAGGCCGTTGCGACAGCAATTGCGAAACCAACCAAATAGTTGATCAAGTTGGAGGCGCCGAGCGGAGCGACGATGGCAATCATCGGAATACCGGTTAATCCGTAAGCGTTCGCTGCGACTTGTGTCAAGACGACATATCCGCCGCCGATCGCGCCACCAATCGCACCACCGATAAACGGTTTACCGAGTCGAAGGTTGACCCCGTAGATGACAGGTTCCGTAATCCCGAGAAATGCGGAAAAAGCAGACGGGAGAGCGAGTGCTTTGAGTTTGACGTTTTTCGTCATGAAGTAAACGGCAAGTCCTGCTCCGCCTTGGGCGACGTTTGCCATAGACCAGATAGGAAGTAAGAAGTTTTTACCGATACTCTTATCGGCAAGTAATCCCGCTTCAATCGCATGGAAACTGTGGTGCATTCCTGTGATGACGATTGTCGAGTACAGACCACCGAATAAGAGACCGGCGACGACCGAGAACTGCTCATAGAAGAAGACAAGAACAAACGAGATTCCCTTACCGAGCAACGTGCCGATTGGACCGATGACGATGAGTGCGAGGAAGCCTGTCACGAGAATCGTCACGAACGGTGTGACGAGGAGATCAAGTGTTTCTGGTGTCCGTTTACGGACTTCTTGTTCAATCTTAGCCATGACCCAAACTGTCAGAAGAACCGGGAAAACCGTTCCCTGATAGCCGATCAATTCAATGTTCATGCCGAGGAAATGCATCACTTCCGGTTCACTGTTTCCGAGTGTCCACGGATTTAATAACGATGGATGGGTCATGATTCCACCGATGACGGCACCGAGGTACGGATTCGCACCGAATTCACGGGCAGCCGAGAAACCGATCAGAATCGGTAAGATGATGAAAGCGGAAGACGAGAACATATCGAGCAACTGGACGATTGGCGAATCACCGCTGACCCAGCCGAATGCCTTGATCATTCCGAGCAGTCCCATTAACAGACCGGCAGCGACGATAGCCGGAATCAGCGGTACGAAGACGTTTGATAATGAGCGGGCAAGACGGGCAAACGGATTCAATTTTTGCGAAGCTGCTTTTTTGACATCAAGCTGTTCTTCTCCGTCCGGCCTTACACCAGCGAGTGGGGCGAATTCAGCGAAGACCTTGTTGACAGTACCTGTTCCGAAGATGATTTGATACTGACCTGAACTTGAGAATGCACCACTGACACCGTCCAAGTCTTCGAGAGCAGGCTGATTCACTTTGGATTCGTCATGCAGGACGAGGCGGAGCCGTGTTGCACAATGGGCGGCCGTAATGATGTTTTCCCGGCCTCCGACGAGTTCGAGGACATGTGCTGCAGTTTGTTTGTAATCCATCTTGAGTTCCTCCTTTAGGAAAGGCGTGCAGTTGCAACAAGCCACAAAAAAAGGCAAGACCGAACAGCATCTCCACGAACGAGATGCTGAATCGGTCTTGCCAGCCGTACTGTCACAATCCGCACTATTTGCTTGTTGCCCTCATCATAAGGAGAAAAGAAAGCGTTGTCAACCGTTAAATGGGTTCTTTTTGAATCGAGATATCGACTTCGACACCAAAGTGGTCAGAAACAACCGGTGCGAACACCCCGTCAAAGACGACTCCGACGCGATCGACGTCGATTTTTCGGTTCGATAAGACCAGGTCGAGACGTAATCCTTGTTGATTTTCTTCCCACCCGTCAATTTTGCCTTCGACCGTTTCAATACCAACAGTCTCTTGAGCCAACAAAAAGACGTCGTGGAGGCCGCGTTGTATCATATGGTCATAGCCGGCCTCACGTTCCAATGCATCATTGTTGAAGTCGCCTAAGAACATCGTCCATTCAAGAGGGTCCATTCGGGCAATCAAATGATCGAACTGTTCACTGAACGGCTCATCCGCATCTTCCCACCAACCGAGGTGACAGGAATTAAACGTGATTTGTGTCCCGTCGATATCGATGGTTGCCCGGACGATTTTGCGGGACTTCCAGTCCATCGTGTCCTGACTTCTGCTGACGTAATAACTGTCTGATTTTAAGATGGGGTGTTTCGTCAAAAGAGCGAGACCTTCCTCATACGCATCATATCCGATATGCGAGAAGTCCCAGACGAACGAATAGTCGAAACCTTGTTTCGCCAAGGCTTGTTGAATCAAGTAAACAAAATTATCTTCACGGATGTTGTCATAAAGGATCGGAGTATCCATCAATTGACTCACTTCCTGTAAAGCAATGACATCATAATCCTGTTGGATGATTTGTGTAACGATTTGATCGAGTTTATCGAGTTGATTGGTTTCCTGCCAAGAATGGCAATTGAGCGTAAGTAATCGCATCTGTTGATCCTCCTGTTTTTCAATAAAGAAAGGTGAAACTCAAGGAGAGCTTCACCTTTTCTTATTTACCCTAAATCATCTGGTTTATGCGCCGATTCGATCTTGGATATCTGATTTCAAGACATCCGCTTTAGGACCGTAAATAGCTTGCACGCCATTATTTTTTAGGATTAATCCAAGTGCACCATTGGATTTCCAATCAGATTCCGGTGCGACAAGACTTGGATCTTTGACCGTGACGCGCAGGCGTGTCATACAGGCATCGACTTCCTCGATGTTTGCTTGACCCCCTAATAATCCGATGATGCGTGAGGCTTGTGATTGATCGTTTGTTGCAGCCGCTTCGTTCGTAGCTTGAGTGTTATCTGAAACGACGACATCATCCAAGTAGTTTCCGTTACGGCCAGGTGTTGCATAGTTGAACTTTTTAATAACGAAACGGAATGTAAAGAAGTTCAAGAAGAAGAAGAACACACAAACACCGATGAAGCGGATCAAGTCACCGATCAGTCCCGCTTTTGCAATCAGCGGAATCCGTGTCAACAATTCAATCGCTCCGAACGCATGGATCCGGAGATGCATGACGTCAGCCAAAGCAAATGCAACACCTGTTAAGACAGCATAGACAACGTAAAGGACAGGTGCGATGAACATGAACATGAATTCGATCGGCTCCGTTACCCCTGTTAAGAAAACGGCAAGACCGGCAGATAGGAAGACCGGTTTATAAGCTTTCTTTTTGTCTTCATCAACCGACATGTACATGGCAACAGCAACACCGATTAAAGAAGCCAGGGAAGTAACGACTTGTCCTTCTTTAAAACGTGCCGGGACGACACTGTTGATCAAATCGTTGTATCCTTGTGTGTTACCTGCTTGTTTTAAGTTAACGAGATCGGTAATCCAGGCGAGCCATAACGGATCTTGACCTGCGACCGTCGAACCTTGCGCTGCCCCCGTTAAAATTTTATACGTTCCACCGAGTTCCGTGTAGTTCATCGGAACCGTCAGCATGTGGTGAAGACCAAACGGTAAGAGCAGACGTTCCAGTGTTCCGTAAACGAATGGAGCAAGGATCGGTGCCGTATCGCGTGACGTCGCGATCCAGCGTCCGAAGTCATTCAATAATCCTTGGACGAATGGCCAAACGAGTGATAAAACAAACGCTGCAACGACGGATCCACCGATGACGACGAATGGAACGAATCGTTTACCGTTAAAGAATGCAAGTGCATCAGGCAACTTGCTGAAGTTATAAAATTTATTGAAGAGTACAGCTCCAAGGAAACCGGAAATGATTCCGACGAATACGCCCATGTTAAGCGCCGGAGCACCAAGGACAGAAGTGAAATAATCTTTTACAATTAAATCAGAACCAAGTAAAGACGTGACGGTTGCTTTTGGATCGGCAAGCATCGTCGAGTTGACACCGAAGATAGCACCGGTAACACGGTTGACTAAGATAAAGGCAAGTAAGGCAGCAAATGCTCCGCCGGCCCGTTCTTTTGCCCACGATCCACCGATCGCAACGGCGAACAAGACATGCAGGTTAGTAATGATGGCCCAACCTAAATCTTCAACAATTCTTGCAACCGTTTGCATAAACACGATGTCGCCACCGTACATTCCGATCAACTTCCCGATCGAGATCATGATTCCGGCAGCTGGCATGACTGCGATGACTACCATTAAAGCTTTTCCTAGCTTTTGCCAGAAATCAAATGAAATCTTGTTTTTCATGTGGTTTCACTCCTCTATGTATCTGTTATCTGTGTAATTAGTGCAAGAAATGTAAGCGATTAATGCAACCGCTTGCACCTAGAATTGTAAGCGATAACTTTTTAAAAAGCTAGTTCTTTTTTATGATTTTTTTGAAATTATATTTTAGAAAATGAATATTATGAATAGGAGAAGTGTTGAAAAATGAAAATCGGGAATAAGTTAACAGGAAAGAAAGCGGAGCGTCATGTGCTTAGAAAAAGGAGACGAAATCATGAGTGAATCGATCATTCCTCTCACGAACTATGGAGAACGAATTCGAATGTTACGGAACCGACAGGGCATGGAGCTCGAACAACTTGCGGAACTGACGGAAACGACACCTGAAATGATGAATCGGATTGAAAAAAGCCTGGCATATCCATCCTTTTCGATGATCGAACGGTTGGCAAAGGTGTTAGGTGTTCCGTACGAACATTTACTTCGGGATATCTGGTCGGCGCAAATGATTTTTCAACAAGAGGAAGATCAAAAAATCATTGATTTGCCTTCGAGTTAACGATAGAAAAAAAGGGCTGACTCAAAAGTCAGTCCTTACAAAGAAAAGGATGGCAGATTCTAATTCTGCCGCCCTTTTCTCGTTTAAACAGGAATCACTCGTTTCACGCAACTCCTACAGGAAAAAGCGCATTTTTGTGCTGTCAGAGACAAACAAGACCCGCTTTCCTGCCTGAATGAGGCAGGAAAACTGGCTTGTGTCTCGCCTGAGGAAAGGGCGTGAAAAGACGAGAGATTCCTTTTTGAGTCAGCCTCTTTTACTGTATTATCGATTATCGATGGTTTCGGGATATAAATCATGATTAAACAGACGGTGCTCTGCCATCTGTTCATATTTCGTACCCGGTTTACCGTAGTTGTAGTATGGATCAATTGAAATCCCGCCGCGTGGTGTGAATTTTCCCCATACTTCGAGGTAACGGGGTTCCATCAGTTTGACAAGATCCTTCCCGATAACGTTGATGCAGTTTTCATGGAAGTCACCATGATTACGGAAGCTGAACAGATAAAGTTTTAGTGATTTTGATTCGACCAGCTTCTCGTCCGGGATGTAAGAGATGTAGATGGTCGCAAAATCCGGTTGATTCGTAATCGGACAAAGGCTCGTAAATTCAGGTGCATTGAATTTTACGAAGTAATCATTTTCCGGGTGACGGTTCGGGAAGGCTTCAAGCACTTCCGGTTGATATTCAAAAATATACGGGACAGACTTTTGACCAAGTAAGGACAAATCGTTTAAATCTTCTGGACGCATAATTAATCTCCTTAAACGCCGCGATCGTTTGCGAAAACGAGGGCATGTAGTTGTGGAAGAACCCGTGCATGATTAAATCGTTCGTCAGTTGCGACGCGTTCCCATAAAGTTTTTAAGCCGGATAACATCCGCGGTGCAATCGTACCTTCTTCCGCAGGATCAGGATTACCGAGTGACAGATATAAGGTTTTTAAGGCGTAGCGTTCTGAAATGGCAGCAGCAAAGTCAAGATCCGCCTCATCAAAGATGACGATTTTAACGGCGCGTTGCTGTTCAGGCAATCGTTTGAAAAAGACATCAAGGCGGTCATAATCAACGGTCATGCCACTCGACGGCGGTTTCGGACTGATCGTGACGTCTTCGATATCGAGCACCCAGTTTTGCCAGTAAGAACCTTGTGTTTCGACCGACATCGTGATGCCACGGCTCTTCAGTGCGTCGACGAGTGTCCCGATCGATGCGTGTAACAAAGGGTTACCGCCGGAAATCGTGACATGACCATACGAACCGAGGGCATCGAGTTGCGTCAGGATTTCTTCTGCTGTCAGTAAATCCGGTTTTTCCGATCCGTCCCAAGTGAAGGCCGAGTCACACCAGGCACAGGAATAATCACAGCCACCCGTCCGGACGAACATCGTTTTTTGACCGATCGAACGTCCTTCACCTTGAAAGGTTGGACCAAAGATTTCAAGAACAGGAATCTTCGGTATTTTCTTCAGTTGACTCATGACTCGAGCATCCATTCCCGGCGGACTTCTGCAAAAGCAGTCGGTGTTTCATACAGTTTAACGAACTCGACACGCAGACCGCGTTCATCCGGCAGATGTTTACCGAGTGTTTCAAAAATCCAGGCCGACATGTTTTCAGCCGTTGTATTCATGTAAGGAAGCGACTCATTCAAGTAACGGTGATCGAGTAACGGTTCGAGATGCTCTTTGAAAATTTTCTTCAAATCGCCAAAGTCTAGTGTCATACCGCGGTGATCAAGGAATCCGCTGATGCCGAGATCCACGTGATACGTATGGCCGTGCAGGGCGCGGCACTTGCCATCATAGTCATACAGGTGATGGGCTGCGTCAAACGTCAATTTTTTGACGATCATGACACGTGATTTTGTATAAATAAGCGAGTCGCCGGTCGGGCGCTCGACTGTTTCGGGTGCTTCATAGTTGAATTTCATGTGTGTTGGACCTCCTCGATGTAGGCATCTAAGCCTTTTTTCCGTAATTCACAAGCAGGGCAATCGCCACAGCCGTCTCCAATGATTCCGTTGTAACACGTTAATGTCCGTTCGCGGACAAATTCAAACGCGCCGAGCGAATCAGCTAATGCCCATGTCTCTTTTTTGTCGAGCCACATGAGCGGAGTATGAATCACGAATGGATAGTCCATCGCGAGGTTAAGCGTCACATTCAGTGACTTGATGAAGGAATCACGGCAATCGGGATAACCGGAAAAGTCTGTTTCGCATACACCGGTAATGATATGGCGGATGCCACGTCCTTTAGCGAGGACGGCTGCGAAGGACAGAAACAGGTGATTTCGGCCATCTACAAAGGTAGAAGGAAGCCCGTCTTCGTTTGTCGTGATCGATTGTGAGTGGTCAGTCAGAGAATTGCTTGTCAATTGACTGAGGAGTGAGAGATCGAGCTCGTGATGTTTCACACCGAGTTCAGATGCGATTTCGCGAGCGACATCGAGTTCTGCGGCATGACGTTGCCCGTAGTTGAAGGTAACGACTTCAACTTCTGAATAGTCGGCAAGTGCCTGAAACAGGCAGGTCGTCGAATCTTGACCGCCACTGAAGACGACAAGAGCACGTTCATTTTTCATTGGATACACTTCCATTCCTAGTTTTTGTGACGGAGGAGGTTACGAACTCCGGAGACACAGTCTCAACTATTCACACTAGCAGAAGGTGACTCAAAAGTCGACTGACAATCGAGGATTTTGTAAGACAAAAAAAACACCCTTGAACGAAAGGACGTCCAGGGGTGCGGAAATTATAACGGATAGTGGTAATAGCGTTCTTTGACGAGCAAATCACGGATGTTCGAGTCTTCTGAGATGACTTTCATCAAGCCGCCTGTTTGTGATGCATGCGCTTGAAGGGCAGCGATTTTTTGATCGGTATAGGCACTGACATCATGGATGAACGTTCCTTCACCGAGTTCGTCACGTGTATTGTTAGCGAAGGCAACCGCTAAAAATTCAGGACGCTGACTTTCGTCAATCGCACGAAGTGCCCGGACGACGGCACGTGCTGTCGCTTCGTGATCCGGATGGACAGCATATCCCGGATAAAACGAAATGACCCGTGTCGGTTGCGTTTTCGTAATCAATTGTCCGATTCGTTCAGCAAGCATCACTTCGTCTTCGAATTCGACCGTTTTGTCGCGGAGTCCCCACATTTGTAAATCGGAAATCTTCATTTTTTCAGATGCGGCAATCAGTTCGTGTTTGCGGATCGTCGCGAGCTGTTCGCGGTTCGTAAAGACAGGACGCCCCATGTTGCGTCCCATTTCACCGAGTGTCAGGCAGGCATATGTGACGGGTCCGCGGTTCTCTGCATGTTCGATAATCGTTCCAGCCGAGCTGAACGCTTCATCATCCGGGTGAGGGAAGATGACGAGGAGATGATCTTGTTCATTGTAAGCCATTATTCTACCTCCTCTGCGCCTTGCGCGAATGGAGTCGGACTGAGTTCGAAGGCAATCGCAAGGCGTCCTTCCATGTCGTGTCCGGCAATCAACAGTTGATCGCCTGCAAATTCATAATCCGTTAAGCCTTCACCGTACAACCAGCCGTGGGAGAGTTTCAGTCCGATCCGGTACGGACCGTTTCCGGTAATCAGACCACGTTCGTACGTAATCTCGGCGTTGCGGAAAAACATGCCGGCACTGTGGAACGTCGGATCCTGGTGGGTCGCGTACGCCCCGTTCGTCGTTTCGACGTGGACATAAAGTGGTGTATTGGCATGCTTGTCGATATAGTCTTGTACAGCGGTTAAATCAAGTGCTTGCATGATGAATCCCCTTTCCTATACAGAAAGAAGTCCGCGATCAGTGCGCGGACTTCTTGAGCGATTAAGACGTTACTGTTCGGTGAGCAGCATGGTCAGTCGGGCCGACATATTCATTCAGGCGGAATGAATGACGAATCGCAGAAGTGATAAACGATTTCGCTGTACGGACCGCTTGCTCCACAGAAGCTCCTTTTGCGAGTTCAGCTGTAATTGCAGCAGAGTAGGTGCATCCTGCTCCGTGCGTATACGGTGTCTCAATACGCTCGTCCTCAATTAGGATAAACTCTTTTCCGTCATAAAGCACGTCAACTGCTCGTGGGTGGTCAATCTTACTGCCACCTTTGACAAGAACGTATTGCGCGCCTTTTTCATGGATCCGTGCAGCTGCGAGCTTCATTTCATCGATGGTCGAAGGTGTTTTTCCAAGACCGGACAATTGACCTGCTTCAAAAACATTAGGGGTCACGACCGTTGCGAGCGGTGTCAAGACATCGCGTAAAGCATTCGCGGTATCGGGATTCAGAACTTCATCTTCACCTTTACACACCATGACCGGATCGATGACGACGTTTTTGACACCAGATGACTTGATTTTTTCAGCAACGACTTCAATGATTTCGACAGTCGGGAGCATACCCGTCTTCATCGCATCTACACCAATTCCTCCAAGGACCGTATGGATTTGTGTCCGGACGAGTTCGGCATCGATTGGGTAAACCGCATGGTGCCAAGAATGATCGGGATCTTGAGCGACGATGACCGTCAGTGCGTTCATCCCGTAGACTTCAAGTTCCTGGAACGTCTTCAAATCAGCTTGAATACCAGCACCGCCACTCGTGTCAGAGCCGGCAATCGTTAACGCTTTACGTTTTGTCATGTGGAATTCCTCCTAAATAAAATAAGCATATCTTCTTGCCATCAATCATAGCGAATTCTAGTCCAAGCGACAACTGCAGGGGCTCAATTGAGACAGAAAATCCCCACCTAGCTGACTAGATGGGGAATAAGATCATTTAATGAATAGGAAATCTAAGATGTAGTAGATGAGCGCCGCCACGGCCATTGAAATCGGCAATGTGATGACCCATGTAATCAACATCCGTTGTGCTGTTCCCCATTTAACACCTTTTTTCCGGTGTGATGTACCTACACCGAGAATGGCAGAAGAAATAACGTGTGTCGTTGAAACCGGTAAGTGAATGGCTGTCGCACCAAAGATGATGGCAGCAGACGTCAAGTCAGCCGCAACCCCGTTGACCGGACGGATTTTCATGATCTGTCCACCAACGGTCTTGATGATCCGCCATCCACCGACGGATGTACCTAGACCCATTGCGACCGCACACGATAGTTTAACCCAAAGTGCGACTTCGTGATCGGTTTGGAAACCGGAAGAGATGAGGGCAAGCGTGATGATACCCATCGCTTTTTGTGCATCATTCGTTCCGTGTGTATACGATTGAAGTGCGGCTGTTGCAATTTGCATATGACGGAAACGACGATTCGTCTTCGCCAAGTTTCCTTTTTTGAAAACTACTTTAAAGATTCCATAGACGATAAATCCAAGCGTGAAGGCAAGAATCGGTGAAATGATCAGTGCCTGAACGATTTTTAGAATCCCTTTAGCTTCAATTCCGCCAAAGCCGACAGATGCGATAGCAGCACCGGCGATTGAACCGATCAGCGTGTGCGAAGAACTCGACGGAATACCGAAGTACCACGTTAAGAGGTTCCAAGCGATAGCAGAGAGTAAAGCAGCGATGACGACATAACTTCCGTGCTCAAGCGTCGACGGATCGACGATATCGCTGGAAATTGTTTTAGCAACGCCAGTAAACGTGATTGCACCTAAAAAATTCATCGTCGCGGCAAGAATGATGGCGTGACGTGGTTTCAAAGCACGAGTCGACACCGAAGTCGCAATCGAGTTCGCTGTATCGTGGAAACCATTAATGAAGTCGAAGCTAAGTGCGAGAATGACGATTATGGCGGTGATGATAAAAAGACTATCCATCTCGTTAGCTCCTCACTTATGCGTTTTTCATGATGATCGTTTCAATGACGTTTGCTGCATCTTGGCAGTAATCGGCAATTGATTCGAGCGATTCATAAATTTCTTTGTATTGAATGATTTTGATTGGATCTGTTTCTGTTGCGAACAATGCTTTGATTGATTTACGACGCAAGTTATCGCAGATGGTTTCCTGCTCTTTCACTTTGATGACGTGTTCACGCATCGGTTGGAGTTTACGTGCTACTAACAAATCCATTGATAAAGCGAGCTCATTGACGGCAATGTGGATTTCATCCACGAAACGAATCATATGCTCGTCTGCTTGTACGATATTGTAAATTTCGAAGATAGCTGAACACTCTTCAAAACCATCGAGGACATCGTCAAGTGAATTAGCAAGTGCTAATAAATCTTCACGGTCGATTGGTGTGATGAACGCGTTGTTTAAATCGATGATCAATTGATGCATCAAATCATCACCAGCTGTTTCAAAATCTTTTACTTTATGGGCGAATTCTTTGACATCGGCAATACCATTGATTTTAAAGTCGACGAAAAATTGTGACGTTTGTTGCAGGTGTCCTGCAATCTCAGATAATTTAACCGCGAATGGATCTTGTTTTTTACTGAACATTTCTTCTGCCTCCATATTAAGAACAAGAATAGAATAGTGAAGTGACTTCACGAGTTCGATTGTATCAGACGCTATTGTAAAAGAATACAACTATGTCCCGTCTTTACGAAATCTTAATAAATCTTAATACTAATGGGATTGTTGATTTAATAAAGAATTAAAAATTGCAAAAATAAGATGGAATTGCTTCTTAATCTTGAGGGAATTTGTGTTTTCTCTTGGCTCCTGTAAGGGAATAGAAGAAAAGCAGGAGAAGGAAGAGCGGAAGCGAATAAGAAATTAAGTTAGAGCGTCATGTAAATCAGGTATAATCATGTTAAAGGAAAGAGGAGGACGTTTTGTATGCTCGTTCAAAGTTTGTGTATTCCGAAACACCAGTGTGTCAAGATTTTAGAAACCGCTACGATTCGAGAAGCGTTGCAGACGCTAGAAGAAACAGGATATCGTTGTGTCCCGGTTCTTGATCAGACCGGTCAATTGTTCAAAGGGAACATTTATAAAATGCATATTTACCGTCACGGGATGAACGGTGGTAGTTTAGATGATAACGTCATGACGTTAATCAAAAATACGACGAAGTTCATTTACACAGGCAGTAACTTCTTTGAAGTCTTTTTCTCAATCAAAGAATTGCCTTACATCGCAGTCTTGAATGATGATGGACAGTTCTTCGGCATCTTACCACACGGAAAGATGCTTGGTATGCTCGAAGAAGCATGGAATCGTGATTCAGGCAGCTATATCTTAACGGTTGCACTCAGTGAACAAAAAGGTGCCCTTGAAAAGATCGCTAAAATCGTTAATAAGTACTCAACAGTGGCGAGTTTGATGACACTTGATGCGAAAAGCAGTGTCATGCGCCGGGTCTTGATCACATTACCGACTGACTGTGATGAGAAAACGAAAAAGAAAATCGTCAAGAAATTAAATGAAAAAGGACTCCGTGTCGTTGCTGTGGAAGACTTGGCAGTTCGTGTATAATGACTAGGAAATCTGAAGGGACCAGTAAGTGGTCCTTTTTTTGTTGGGAGGAATAACAATGAAAATTTTAATGGTAGGGGCAGGTTCGATGAGCGAGTCCTTAGTCAAAGGATGGCTTGATTCGGGTATCTCCCCTCAAACGATCACGATGACCAATCGAACAGACCGGACACGTCTGTTTGCTTTGGCGGAGCAGTACGGTGTTCGGACGACGGCCGAGGAACAGGTCGAACAATTTGATGTCGTTGTTTTAGCCATGCAGCCGGACGGAGTTCTCGACTACATCAAACAAAAGACTTGGACGGACCAATTGGTAGTGTCCGTCGCCGCGCATATTACACCGGCAGACATCGAGGCACACGTTTCATGTGGTGCTGTCTGTGCGATGCCGAATACACCTGTCGCATTTCGGACAGGAATGACGGGACTTTGGTTTGGTGACCTTATCTCGGATCAGAAAAGACAACAAGCGACGGCATTGTTTGAACGAGTGGGTCAGACGGTTGAAACGAATGCGACAACGATGCCTTATTTGATGGCTGCAGCAGGATGCAGTCCGGCTTTCTTCTATGAAATCGTCGGCGCGATGACACCTGTTTTAACGAAAGCGGGTTTTGATGCTTCTTCTGCCCGGCGGATCATTGCGCAGGCTATGAAAGGATCGGCGGAACTGCTGTTACACGAAGAACGTCCGACAGAGGAACTGATTGATGATGTAGCGGCTCCGGGTGGTCCGACGGATCGAGGAGTCCGTGTTCTGCGTGAACATCACTTAGCACAAGCGATATATGCTGCTTTGATGGAAAGTGCGCGGGAAGATCACTAAAGATTACTTGAAACGTCTACCGGTTCTCGATTCGAAGAGTACGGGTAGACGTTTTTTTTCATGTTCGGCTCATATAATACGAAGCGTTTCACGTGAAACATTGATTTAATCTTGCAAAGCGGGACAGAACTTCGTATATTTAAAAAAGAAACCGTCCAGACGGTACAGTAAAATGGAAAGGAGAAAGATGATGGTCAGTATAAAAGCGTTAGAAACGCGACGTCGAATCACGGATGCAACTGTTCAAATCATGCTGACTCAAGGGTTTCCACAACTGACACTTGAAGAAGTGGCGAAACAGGCGAATGTCTCCAAAGGCGGATTGTTGTATCATTTTTCTTCCAAAGAAGAATTATTGATGGGTGTGATTGAAGAACAGGAACGGCGTCAGTTTCAGCAATATCAGACGTACCGGGAAGAGGGATTTGGTCCAATGGAAGCATTCGTCCTGCTGCAAGCAAGACGGGATGAAGAATTTTGCCTCGACATCGATACGGTATTGTTCTTATTGTCCTTATTAAAGGAAAATGCCGCTTTTGTGGAAGAACGAAAAAAACAGGTTCATCAGTTTTTTGATCAATTGATGGAACAGGCAGATCCTGTAGACGCGATGATGATTCGTTTTACATTGGACGGCTTGAAAATGTCGGAACATTTTCAGTTCGGTCAACCTGCACCTGACGTACGGCAGGCCTTGATTGAACGGTTATTGAAACAAGCACGCAAGATTGATCAAGCATCAAAATAACAAGATGGAATCGAAAAAGAAGAGAGAGAAGGCGGATTTTTACCATGAAGCGTATCATTCAATTTTCAGTCAATAATAAGTTTGCCCTTTGGTTACTGACGATTATCATCACAGTCGCCGGAATTTATGCCGGAACGACGATGAAACTCGAGACGTTGCCGGATATCACGACACCAACCGTGTCCGTGACGACGATTTATCCAGGAGCAACACCGGAACAAGTACTCGATGAGGTCAGCCGTGAACTTGAAAGTAAGGTCGAGAACCTTGGCGGAGTCGAAACCGTCCGCTCGTCCTCTTTCCAAAATGCCTCAAATTTACAAATCGACTACAGCTTCAGTACAGACATGGACGAAGCGGAACAAAAAGTCAAAGAAGCACTGGCCAATGTTGAATTGCCGGAAGGAGCACAGGAACCTCAGGTTTCCCGAATCTCCTTTGATGCCTTCCCGGTCATCGGATTTGCCGTATCGGACGAAAAACGTTCATTATCCGACTTGACGAAACTGGTCGAAAACGAACTTCAACCAAAACTCGAAGGAATCGAAGGCGCACAGACGGTTCAAATTGCCGGTCAGGAAATCCGTCGAATCGAGATTCAATTTGATGAAAAGAAATTACAACAGTACGGATTGACGGAAGAGAACGTCAAACAACTGATTCAAGCGAATGATTCCCGCTTGGCACTTGGGTTATATGAACTAGGTGATAAAGAACAGGCCGTTGTCCTCGATGGAAAGGCAACGACAGTCACTGAACTGAAGAATCTCCGTTTGCCGTACACACCACAAGCAGCAACAGAGTCACCTGAAGCCAGTGCCGGACAAGGACAGACGCAAGCACCTGCACAATCGGCGCCGACAGATGCGGCTCCGGCACAAGCAGCGAGTCCGGCTGCGGCGGCACCAACGCAAGTCCCGACCGTTAAATTATCGCAATTAGCGACGATTGAAGACAAAGGAATCGAAGAATCGATTTCCCGGTCAAACGGGGAACGTTCGATTGGCGTCCAGGTGACGAAGTCACAAGATGCAAATACGGTCGAAGTCGTCAATGCGGTCAAAGAGACGATTAAAGACTTTGAGAAAGACAATGCCAGCGTAAAAGCGTCGGTCACGCTCGACCAAGGGAAGCCGATTGAAGAATCGGTCTCAACGATGATCAGCAAAGCATTGATTGGTGCCTTGTTCGCTGTCGTCATCATTCTCTTGTTCCTGCGTAATGTCAAATCAACGATCATTGCCGTTATTTCGATTCCATTATCTCTGTTGATGGCGATTTTGGTCTTGAAACAGTTGGACATCTCCCTCAACATCATGACGCTTGGGGCGATGACAGTTGCGATTGGTCGCGTCGTGGATGATTCGATTGTCGTCATTGAAAACATTTACCGTCGCTTGACGGATCCCGCTGAACCGTTAAAAGGGAAAACGCTCATCATTGATGCGACGCGTGAAGTATTCATTCCGGTCGCTTCATCGACCATCGTCACGATTGCCGTCTTCCTGCCGCTCGGATTTGTCACAGGATTTGTCGGTGAACTGTTCCTTCCGTTCGCGTTAACGGTCGTGTTTGCACTCTTTGCCTCATTGATCGTGGCGGTAACGGTTGTTCCAATGTTTGCTGATTCACTCTTTAAACGAGGGAAGGCACCAAAACCGGAAAAAGAAGATGGCGGAAAACTCGCCAATTGGTACCGTGGTGTACTGAATTGGTCGTTAAACCATAAACTCGTCGTGTTCGGACTTGCCGTCCTGTTGCTGATCGGCAGTTTCGCGCTTGTTCCGACCATCGGCGTCAACTTCTTGAATCAAGAGAGTGAAAAAACGTTTTACGTGACCTACAATCCGAAACCGGGTCAAACGTTAGAAGATTCATTGAAGGCTGCCGACTTGGCAGAAGGATATTTCGAAAAGCAACGTGATGTGGATAATCTTCAATTTACAGTCGGTGGAGAAAATCCATTGAATCCCGGAAATACAAAGCAAGCTGTCTTCATCGCCCAGTATGATCCGGATACAGCTGATTTTGCCGATGTAAAACAACAGGCAATCAAACAACTGAATAAAGAGATTCCGACCGGCGAATGGAAAGAACAGGACTTCAGTGGAGGAGCTGCTTCTTCCGGTGTTTCGTACTCGGTTTATGCGAATTCAATCGAAGATCTACAAACGATGACACCAAAATTCGTCAAAGCGATTGAAGGCGAATCGAAATACGTGCGTAAAGTAACAACCGACTTAAAAGAGTCGTATACGCAATACACGTTCGAAGTTAATCAACAAAAAGCCGCTGAATTCGGTATCTCGACAGCACAATTGGCACAAGGAATTGCCAATGTGCAAGGCGAAGAAAAACCACTTTCTACTATAAAAGTAGACGGCAAGGAACTTGATGTCATCGTACCGAACGAACAGACGACATATGATTCCATCAATGATTTACAAACAACAGATGTCACGACGCCGCTTGGTGTCCGGAAACTGTCGGATTTCGTCTCCGTTAAAAAAGGAACGACACCGGATTCACTCAGTGAACGGGACGGCAAATTGGTCGCGACGGTCACTGCAGAATTAAAAACAGACAAAGCAACAGAAGCTTCACAAGCCATCGATAAAACAGTCAAAAAAATTAATCTTCCGACAGGTGTTTCGTATAAAGCAGGTGGTGTGACGGAGCAAATTCAAGAGTCGTTCACGCAACTCGGACTTGCGATGGCAGCAGCAGTCGCCATCGTCTACCTTGTTCTTGTCGTCACCTTTGGAGGCGCATTGACACCACTTGTCATCCTGTTCTCGCTTCCGTTTGCCATCATCGGCGGATTACTCGCGCTGTTGATTACAGGCGAAACGATTTCAGTATCTTCATTAATCGGTGCATTGATGTTGATCGGAATCGTCGTGACGAACGCCATCGTTCTGATTGATCGCGTCATTCACAAAGAAAAAGAGGGCCTCGAGACACGTGAAGCCTTATTGGACGCGGCAGGAACACGACTTCGTCCAATCTTGATGACAGCGCTCGCGACGATTGGTGCCTTGTCACCATTGGCACTAGGTCTTGAAGGCGGTGCTTTGATTTCGAAAGGTCTCGGGGTGACGGTCATTGGCGGATTAACAAGTTCAACGTTATTAACCTTGTTGATTGTCCCGATCGTCTACGAATTCTTTGCCCGATTTCGGAAAAAGAAGTCAATAGATTAAGCAGTTTTAGTTTCTAATGATTAAAGCAGGTACCCTGGAATGGCTCTAGCATGCTATTTTAGGACCTGTTTTTTTATTTGTTGCAAAAATGTTACGGTAAACTATCCCTGTTAATAAACTGTAACACGATGAAAGAAATCGACATGATAGGATAAAAACAGTAATTATCTGATAATTTAGTTTTTTACATAAACTCACTTACAAGGGAGACAGACGGATGAAAAGTTCATTTTTAATTCGTGTCATCGTGTTTGCAACGTTGCTCATCAGTAGCTTTGCCGCTGTTCCTCACCAAACAAAAGCCGGTACGGCAAAAAAAGTTGTCGTGGCGGTCGACGTGTTGAATGTTCGGTCAAAAGCAACGACGACAGGTCAAAAATTAGGCCAACTGAAATTAGGCCAAACGGTAACGGTCCTCGGCAAAACGGCAAACAACTGGTATCAACTCCGGTATGCGGGGAAAAATGCTTACATAGCGGCTACATACACAAAAGCGTTTAATGCAAAAGCGACAACGGGATTAACTAAAAATGGAGCAGCCGTCGTATCCGTGGCGGAAGGCTTAAAAGGACGTCCTTACGTATTTGGCGCAACAGGTCCTGTCAGCTTCGACTGTTCCGGCTTTACGCGTTATGTCTACAATGCATTGGGTAAATCATTACCACGAACAGCGGCTGCCCAATACGGCGCAACGAAACGAACAGCTCCAGTTGCTGGAGATCTGGTCTTCTTCACACACGGAAGCGGAATTCAACACGTTGGGATTGCGGTGGATGGATCGACGATGATCAATGCCAACTCGTATTACGGACAAGTCGTCAAAGAATCATTCCGAAGCGGCTACTGGGGATCACGTTACGTTGCTGCCGGATCTTTATAAGAAAGAAAATTAACCAAAAACCCGCTCTTGACGCATTTGCGAGACAAGAGCGGGTTTTAGTCATTGGATTCAAGAGCGGTCAATCCGCTCAGAAGGGTGGTCGGAATTTCCACTTGAGGATGATCCCGCCAATTGTCACTAATGGCGATCGAGAAAGCTTGGCGTCCGATGGTCTCGTAAGGGACGGCAACCGTCGTTAAATTGAGAACGACTGCTAACTCACTTCCGTCGAATCCGATCACGGCTAAATCTTCCGGAATCCGGTAGCCTTGTTTACGAAGCTCCAGGATGACGCCGGCTGCGACATGATCACTTGCGGTCAATAAAGCGGTCGGACGATTGGTTTGCTTCGCCCACTGCTGTGCGATCCGGGCCCCGTCTTCAATCGTCAACGCCTGTTGGTAGATCCAGGAAACGTCGGCAAGCGATACGGTATCCTGATAAGCCCGTTTTCGGGCACGGCTGTTTGTACTGTCGGGACGACCGAGACAGATCCCGATCTGGGTATGACCAAAAGACTGAAGTGCCTTCAAGCCGCTTTGAAACGCGGTATAATGATTGATGTAGACCGAAGAGACATCTTCATGGTGTTCACAAAAAATAATCGGACCATATTGTTCGTATTGCAAAATGTCTTCGACCGGCAGACTGTGTGAGACGACAATCAGTCCATCGACTTCGCGTTGGGCAAGAGCTTGAAGAACGGTTTGTTCGTGTGATGCGATGTAGTTCGTCTGCCACGTCAAAAAACGGTAGTCCGCTTCAAAAGCAGACTGGGCAATCCCGTGCAGAATTGCGGCATGATACGGATGATCGACGTAAGGCAACATGACGCCGATTGTTTTCGTTTGACCGGTCGATAAATGGACGGCAGTTTGATTTCGGATGTAACCAAGTTTTGTGATGGCGTCCCGGACGGCCCGCCGTTTATCTTCCGCGACGTACGGATGATCATTGAGGACACGCGAGACTGTCGTCACTGAAACCTCTGCTTCACGTGCTAAGTCACGAATGTTGGTCATCAAAAGTTCCTCCTAGCTGTTGGATAATTGTTGATGGATCTGAATCCAGTCCTGTCTCGTGATCGGGCCTTCAAGCCAAGCCGAACGATCGAGTTGTTCCGAAATTCTTTGAAGCAGCTCGACTTGATGAGCTGGCGGCAAGTCCGGAAACTGATCGACCAACGTATGCTTACACAAATAGTAACCGGTCGATGTGTACAGCTGTTCGATCGCTAATTCGTAAGCAACATTTTTCTGAAAGAGACGAGACAGGAATTTTTGAAATGACATGAGAAGACCTCCCTTGTAGTGTATATCAAGACCGTAATGTATGGAACGCGTTTCACGGCAAGCAAAAACTGAGAGGTCCGTCATAAAAGTGGAAAATCCGGACTGGAATTGACCAATGGAAAAAAGAGGTCTATGATTGGTTCGAATCAAGATAAAGAGGGGCGAACGTAAAATGGAATCGACAGACTCGAAGCTGGCATTAAAAATGCTCGTTGTTCTATCTCGCACAATGCATGCAGTAGCGGAACAAGTGAAAGTAGACATCAAGACCCATCAGCTGAATTTATCGGAATTTGGTGTACTGGAATTGTTGTACCACAAAGGCGATACACCACTTCAACAAATCGGCGATAAAATCTTATTAACGAGTGGCAGTGTCACGTACGTCGTGGATAAATTAGAGAACCGGGGTCTTCTTGCCCGACGATCATGCCCGACGGATCGTCGCGTGACGTTCGGAACACTGACAGAGGCGGGAAGAGAATTAATGGAAGAAACGTTCCCGAAACATGAAGCGTTTTTAACAGACTTATTCAGTGACTTGTCCATTTCAGAAAAAGAGCAATTGATTGATCAGCTAAAACGGATTGGTCATCGTGCAGACCATTATACACACTCAGAAAAAGCCTAATCATCCTGATTAAGCTTTTTTTGTTGCTTTCTTTGAAATCAAACTAATTGACAAAAGAAAATGGTGTTGGTATATTTACTTACAGAAATTACTTTAGATAAAAGGGAGAAATAAAAATGACTAAATTACTTTATGTAACTGTAAACCCGAAATCAACAGAACATTCATTCAGCCTTCAAGCTGGTGAAGCTTTCCTCGAAAGCTACAAAGCAGCTAACCCGAACGCTGAAGTCCAAGTTCTTGATCTATATAAAGAAGATGTCCAAGAAATCGATACAGACGTACTCAGCGCATGGGGCAAATTCGCGACAGGCGAAGAGCTTTCAGAAGTTGAAATCGCTAAAGTCGGTACAATGACGAAACACCTGGAGCAGTATATGGAAGCGGACGAATATGTATTCGTAACGCCAATGTGGAACTTCTCATTCCCGGCCCGTCTTAAAATGTACATCGACAGCGTTCTTCTTGCAGGTAAAACGTTTGCTTACACTGCAGAAGGTCCTAAAGGATTGATGGAAGGCAAAAAAGCACTCCACATTCAGGCAACAGGCGGCGTATACGCCGGTTCTGGCCTCAACTTCGGAGATGACTACCTCCGTCAAGCACTCGCTTTCACTGGTGTAACAGACTACAACTCATTGTTCATCGAAGGTATGGCAATGAACCCAGAAAAAGCAGAAGAAATCAAAGAAGCAGCAATCGCAGAAGCAAAAGAACTTGGTCGTTCATTCTCAACGGTCAACGCATAAGAAACGAAAATACCCGCTGTCCGGTAAACCGGACAGCGGGTATTTTGTGTTCACAGATGAGTTTTTTTTCGTAAAACAAGGGATGCGAAAAGGAGCAGGTCCTTTAACTTCTCCAGTCCGCGCGGGTGACTGGAAATCCGGTACAACCATTCGAGCTTCAACTTTCGGAAGACCTTCGGTGCCCGTTTGCTGTGACCTGACCAGACATCAAACGCTCCGCCGACACCGATGAAAAGGCCGTGATCCACTTTGTTATAAACGGATGCAATCCATTCTTCCTGTTTCGGTGCCCCGAGGGCCACCAAAATCAAATCGGCGTCGGCTGTTTGAATGACTTTGGCAGCTTGTTCTTCTTTGCCGAATCCATGAAAGGTCCCAACGAACTGGATATCAGGAAAACGGATTGATAATTGTTGAATCAGCGACTTCATGACTTCCGGACGTCCACCAAGCAGGAAGACCCGTTTCTTTAAAGCGTCGGCTGTTCGAAGCAACTCCCGTGCCGTCTCGATGCCGGGCAATGTCGCAGTGAGCGGTTGACCCATCCGTTTTCCGGCTGCCGTCACACCGATTCCGTCAGGCGTGATGAACGTTGCTTGTTGTAAAATATGCCTATAAGCGGGATCACGCAAAGAACGTAAGACCAGTTCGGGATTAGCTGTAACAATAAAGGCTTTTTCATTGTTGTGTAAAATCGTTTTAATATGGGTATACCAATTCGACGGTGTTGCGTCGACAAAAGGCAAACCAAATAACTGTGTTGTTTGAATCATCTTTATTCCACCTCATGTACCATCATAGCAGAATCAAGCCGGACGAACAGGGGCTTGAGACTGAAAAAAAGGAGCGAACGGGATGCATGCAGCCTGGCAGGAGATTTTAAAAGAAGAGAAAGAAAAAGACTACTTTATCCAATTATGGGATTTCGTCAAGACCGCTTACCGGGAAACGACGGTCTATCCGCCGAAGGATCGGATTTTCCATGCCTTTGACGCGGTGGCGCCGCAGGATGTCCGCTGCGTCATCCTGGGTCAGGATCCGTATCATGGACCAAACCAGGCAAACGGATTAAGTTTTTCCGTCAATGACGGGATTGCGATTCCGCCGTCTTTACGTAATATGTACAAGGAACTAGGATCCGATCTCGGATGCCCGGTGCCGACGACGGGTAATCTGGAAGCCTGGTCGAAGCAGGGCGTGTTTTTGTTGAATACATCACTGACGGTTGAAGCAGGGAAAGCCGGTTCCCATGCGAAAAAGGGCTGGGAATCGTTTACGGATCGTGTCATCGAAGTACTTGGACAGCAGGAGCAACCGATTGTATTCATTCTTTGGGGGAATCATGCGAAAAGTAAAAAAAGCTTGATTGATACCTCTCGTCACCTCGTCCTCGAGTCCGTTCATCCAAGCCCACTTTCGGCGAGCCGCGGTTTTTTTGGCAGCCGGCCGTATTCGCAGACCAATAACTGGTTACAGCAACAAAACCGAACACCAATCGATTGGTGTATTTCGTAAAACATGAAAAAACCAATTTACTCCACAAAGACGGAGTAAATTGGTTTTTTTGAATGGTTTAATCCATCATGAATTTTTCGATGACGAGGGCAATACCGTCCTCATCATTAGAAGCTGTCATGTACTGGGCTTTTTCTTTGACAGTATCGGCAGCATTCGCCATCGCGACACCAAGACCGGCCCATTCGATCATAGTCAAATCATTGTTGCCGTCTCCGCAGGCGATGACATCTGCCTGCTTGATTCCGAGACGTTCAGCGAGCAGGGCAAGACTTGTTCCCTTCGTCACACCGGCTTCCGTAAACTCGAGGAAAAATGGCTTCGAGCGGGCGACAGCAAGCTCACCGGCTAACTCAAGTTGAAGTTTTTGTTCGACTTCCGCCAAACGGTTTTCTTCCGCAAGCATCAAACATTTGACGACCGGTTCTGTGATGGCTGCTTTGAAATCCGGGACGATGATGACATCCATTCCTGTCAGTTCCCCTTCAATTGTCGTGAAGCCGTTAGCGCGTTCTGTCAAAATTTCGTGTCCGACATACGTGTGAATGTCGATGTTTTCCCGTTTACTTAAATCGTAAAGACGATGTACGGTTTCCGGAAGAAGGGTACTGGAGAAGAGGGACTCCTTTGTTTTACAGTCGATGATGGAAGCCCCGTTGAAACTCAGGATATAACTGCCATAGCGGGCAAGTTCCAACTCGTTTGCTAAATCAATCATCGCGTAAGTCGGACGACCACTCGCAAGCACGACTTTTTTGCCACGACGTTGTGCGTCGAGTAACGATTGTTTCGTTTTTGGAGAAATCGTATGGTCGCTCGTCAATAATGTATCGTCAAGATCAAGTACAATCATTTCGTAAGCCATGAATATAAACCCCTTTCGAATATCTGTTACATCTTAACAAGTTGACACTTCTTCCACAATATACTCTCACTTGAAAGAGTGTGATAAAGTTTGAGAAGAGCATGTATGGAAAGGATTTAAGTATGATGAAATATTTTGTAATTTTCTTATCGACCCTATATTTGGCGGGATGCGGTCTTACATTGCCTCATCCGGCTTCCTTACTTGAACACCCGGCGTTACCGGAATGGGAAAAATCATTAAAAACAAAAATTGAGACCGATTTGCCGACAGAAGCGGAAATCGTGGCCCCTCGGAATCAATCCATTTCAAGGCTGTATGAATTGATTGATTTGAACCGGGATGGACGTGATGAAGCCATCACCTTTTACCGGATCGAACAACTAGGGACATTTCAGATCAAAGTGTTGGTACATGAACGCCTGAAGAACAAGTGGGTTTTACGTGTGAGCCAGCCGATTGCGACAGGACGATCGATTGATCAACTGCATGTCATCCTCGATAAATCCAAAAAAGTGAATCAACTGATGATTGGTGTGACGAGTCTTGAAGAGAACACGGTCTATCTCCTGAAAGATTTGATGAAGCCGTCGATTAACACTACTAAAATCGATACATATGATCGATTGACGATTGCCGATTTGAATCAGGACCGACGTCAGGATATGGTATTGCTTAAAAAAGGACGGACGACGGAACTTGTGTATTATGAGGAAGCCTTGAACCCGACCAACCGGCAAAATGTCACATTGCCAGTCAAAGAAGGTGATTTATTTGCGGATCATGATCTGTTTGAAATTGATACCGTGAATCCGGCGAAGAAAAAGGGGATATTCGTTTCCTTTACCCGTGAGGCAAAAATGCATCTACGCGTCTTTCAACTTGAACAAGACCGGCTGACCTCGGTCCGCTGGGGAGAGACATCAGAAATCGTCGAGCCGATGTATACGTTCCCGAAAGATGTCGACCAGGACGGTGTCATCGAATTTGCGCATCAATACACGCCTGACGGAAGCATCGGACGTGTGGCCGAAGAAAAACCGAGAATCACGGCCTATTACGCATGGAACGGCTCCGACGTGGAACCGTTTCTTGAAAGCGGCTTTGAGCTTCGGGAAGAGCAGTATATTGATCTCGAATACAATTTCGTCATGCGTTTTCCCGCAAACTGGGCGACACGTGAAACGATTGAGAAAAAGGACAATCGGGTCCGGTTCATCAACCGAGAGACCGGAACGATTGATTTTGAACTGGAGATCATTCCAAAGACTCAATACATCGCCAGTCATCGCAAGAAGAAAATTAAAGAAGGCATTGATTACGTGTATGTCATCTCTACCAATCAATCCTATGAAGAGTACGCTGCCAACGTAGCGCTCGTGGAATAAAGTAAAAGCAGGAGGAAAATAAGATGACTAAAATATTAGTGGCCGAGGATGAGCATGCGATCCGCAGTTTCATCGTCATTAATTTAAAACGTGCAGGATATGAAGTGATTGAAGCGGAGAACGGACGGGAAGCATTGAACTACTTTGAACAGCAAACGTTCGATATCCTGCTGCTCGACATCATGATGCCGGAAGTCGACGGATTCGCGGTATGTGAACAAGCGCGCTCGAAAGATGAGGTCGTCGGCATCATCATGCTGACGGCACGGACGCGTGAAGAAGATAAAGTCATGGGACTCAGTGTCGGTGCGGACGATTATATCGCGAAGCCGTTCAGCCCGGCTGAACTGTTGGCGCGCATCCAGTCCCTGCTCCGTCGGGTCGAAACGCTCCGTCGCCGGAAACAACCGCGTGAACTCGTCTCAGGTCCTTTTCGCATTGATCTCGGAGCAAAGCGGGTGCAAAAAGCAGGGATTGATGTCGAAGTCACACCGACAGAATACGATTTATTATGCCATTTCATTAAAAATGAAGATCAGGTCATGTCGCGGGACGAGTTGCTCGATGCAGTGTGGGGCGAAAACTACTTCGGAGACCGGAAGACGGTCGACGTCAACATTCGCCGTTTACGTCAGAAAATCGAAGAAAATCCAGCAGAACCCCAGTTCATCGAGACGTTATGGGGACACGGCTATAAATGGCGTAACGAAAAATGAAACGACAGATTTTGATGCGGTTCATGACGATTATTACGGTGACAGTGCTGCTCGTCATCGGAATCCTATCTTTCGTGACGTATAACTATTATTATGTGACGGCGACAGATGTCTTGAAACGGCATGCGAACGCAAGTGCTGTCTTATTTGCGAACAGTGGTCTGGCATATGATTTTCAAGATTCAGAAGCGACGATTCATGATGTACTTGATTCGTATGCCTACACGGATGCGGAGATCGAAGTGCTGGATGCGAAGGGGGTCCCCCGTTATTCATCCACGGGTTTCGTCTCAAAGCGGAATATGACGAAACAGGAAGTGACACGTCTGCTGAGCGGGGGAACGATCACGAAACGTTACGATGATCCGGCAACAAATGAACATCTGCTTGAGGTGACAGAACCGATCGTATCGTTCGGACAGACGACAGGAGCACTGCGTTATACGACGTCGCTCGCTAAAATCGATCAACGGGTCATTGAAATTTGTCTGGCGATTCTCTTGTTGGGTGTCGTGATCTGGGGACTGGCCTACATTTATTCCTCCCGTCTCGTCTCGTCGATCGTTCGACCGATTCAGGAAGTCATCGGTGCATCCGATCAAATCGCCAAACAGCATTATGATGTTAAGGTCAATGAAGAGTACACGTTCGAACTGGGTGAGCTTGCCCGAACAATCAACTATATGGGACAACAGATCAAACAACAGGAAACATTAAAAGACGAGTTTATTTCCGGGATTTCGCACGAGTTACGAACACCGCTCACTTCCATCAAAGGGTGGAGTGAAACGTTGCTGGCAGAGCCGGAACGATTGCCGGAAGAAGCATCGCTCGGGATGGGCATCATCCATTCTGAAACCGAACGGTTGATTTCTCTTGTTGAACAGTTGCTTGATTTTTCAAAACTCGAAACGAGTCGTTTAGTCTTATACCGGCAAGAAGTGAATTTGACGGAAGTCATCGAAACGGTGACGGCGCAGCTCCGGCAAAAACTGGAGGAAAAAAATATTCGGATTATCCGTAAGTTACCGTCACAGGTAATCGGGTTGTACGACGAAAACCGATTGAAACAAGTTTTTTTGAATTTACTCGACAACGCCATCCGTTTTTCACCGGTTGACGGCGAAATTACGATTCGCCTTGTCCGTTCCGAACGTGTCCTCTTTTTATCCTTCAGCGATGAAGGTCCCGGAATTCCGAAAAATCATCTTCGTCACGTCACGGAGAAATTTTATCAAGTTCAAAAAGGAAAAGGGGGAACAGGATTAGGACTGGCGATTTGCCGGGAACTGGTTGAAGCGCATGAAGGAAAACTGTTCATCGATAATCAACCGGAAGGCGGAGCCATTGCGACGATCCTCCTGCCGGTCACAAAAGCATAACGGCAAAGTCAAATGAGAAGCGCTTTCGAAACTGAACTGGTAAAGTAAAATGAGAATCATGCTTCACAGCAAGACGAAACGAATGGAGGAATCAGTCATGGCACTTGGCGTATCGAACGGCAGATTAAGTCCGCTTACAGGGAAACCGAACGCGGTATCGACACAGACGGATAAAGAAGCGTTGAAGATGACACCTTTACCGTTCAACGGAAATCTAGCAGAATCAAAATTTCAAATCATGCGGGTTCTTCAAAGTCTTGACCGGGTGACAGTAGTCAAAGAAGATCCAACGTACATTCATGCTGTCTTCTCGAGTAGAGTCCTTCGTTTTAAAGATGATGTTGAATTTTATTTCGACGAAGCTTCCCAAAAAGTTCATTTCCGCTCAGCTTCCCGTGTCGGTTATTCCGACTGGGGCGTCAACCGAAAACGAATGGAAGACATTTCGGCACGGTATAAGGAGGCTTCCCGATGAAAAGTTATCAGTTGGTCGTAATTGGTGGTGGAGCAGCCGGAATGACAATTGCGGCAGGAGCAGCCAGTCTTGGTGCCCATGTCGCATTGATTGAGCGTCATACACATTTAGGTGGAGATTGTTTGCATTACGGTTGTGTCCCGTCAAAAGCGTTGATTGAAGCAGCGCATGACGTTCATGTCATGAAGCAGACGGCAGCCAAGTACAATGTGACCCTGAACGGAGACGCAGTGTACAGCAAAACAAAAGCAAGCGTCGACCGTGCCCGGAATATCATTCAGTCGCATGACGGAACGAAACGGTTCGAGGATTTGGGTGTCGATGTCTATATCGGCGAAGCCAGTTTCTTGAGTGCCAATGAAGTCGAAGTAGCGGGACAACTGGTTGTCGGAGAAAAATTCGCGATTTCGACGGGATCACAGCCGATCATTCCGCCGATTGAGGGGCTTGATACGATTCCGTACTTAACGAATGAGACGATTTTTGAACAAACGGAACGCCCTGAACGATTGCTTGTCATCGGCGGCGGAGCGATTGGTCTCGAATTATCGCAAGCCTATGCGCATCTCGGAACGGAAGTGACTGTGATTGAGGGTGCTAAATCCTTGATGCCAAAAGAAGACCGCAGCATGGTCACGGTACTACAACGACAAATCGAACAGGAATTGACACTCCATTTGGATACGACCGTCACAAGTGTCCGGAAAGCTGCGAACGGAATCGAAGTCACAGTCAAAACAGGCGAAGAATCCCGTGTCATTGAAACGGATGCCGTACTCGTGGCTGTTGGCCGGAAGCCGCGGATTGATGCGTTACGCCTTGATCGCGCAGGTGTTCATGTGGAAAAAGGTTATGTTCAAGTCGATGCTTCCCTTCGGACGAACCAACGTCATATCTTTGCTGTCGGTGATACGATTCAATCGTTGCCGTTCACACATGTGGCCGGTCTCGAAGGAAAAACGGTCGTCACGAACGCCTTGTTCGGCTTACGGACAAAACCAGATTACCGTGCCGTTCCATGGGTGACGTTTACGACACCTGAACTGTTCCACCTGGGACTGACAGAAGAAGAAGCACGTCAAAAACACAGTGACATCAAAGTCTATGAAACCGGACTTGATGAAGTCGATCGGTTTGTCATCAACGGCCGGACGGAAGGTCGCGTCAAACTGATTGCTGATAAACGCGGAAAACTGATTGGTGCCCATGCAATCGGCGAGCAGGCCGGCGAATGGATGCAGGAAGTCGTTTATGCGATGGCGCGCAAAGATAAGGTCGGTCAGTTATCCCGTGTCGTTCATCCGTACCCGATTCGTGGGGCGGCGGTCCAACGTGCGGCTGATTTATACTGGCGTGAACGTCTCTTTGACGGTCCATTGCCAAAATGGTTAAAACGATACTTTGATTGGAAACAAGGAGAATAATACATGCAACAATCTGCTAAAAAACGTAATTTCGTTCCGGTCGTCATTCTTTTGACGCTCGTCATCAATCTGTTGGTCGCTCTGTTGTTTTTTGCGCCGCCTTTACAAGTCGGTGACGGGTTTGACTGGACGCTGCTTCCTTTTTTAAATGCCATCTTTAACAGCTTTACCTTTATGTTGTTACTCGGTGCCTGGATTTCGATTCGCCGGGGAAACCGGATCAATCACCGCCGTTTCATCGGTGGTGCCATGACGACGACGACATTATTCTTGATTTCGTACGTGACGTATCATGCGGTCAGTGAATCGACGAAATTCGGCGGAGAAGGATTCGTTCGTCCCGTCTATTTCTTTATTCTCATTTCGCACATCATTTTAGCGGCGGTCATCGTACCGCTCGTCTTGATGTCGCTCGCTCATGCGTTGAATCAAAATTTCGAGAAACACAAGAAGTGGACGCGTTTTACAATGCCACTTTGGTTATATGTCAGTCTGACGGGCGTTATCGTTTACGTGATGATTCGTCCGTACTATTAAACAAAATCGTGCATCAAAAAAACAGGTCCATTCCGATTGTTCTCGGAGTGGACCTGTTTTGATTGCCGAATCGTCATACAGCAAAGGATGTTACGGTTTTACCTTCGTTTCATCCAAGACGTTTTGTGCTTTGATATCAATCAGTGGACGGATCAGGACTTCGACACGCCGGTTTTGACTGCGAGCGTTTTCCGTATCATTCGAAGCAATCGGTTGATACTCTCCGTAGCCGCTGACCGTAAATCGTTTAGGTGCAAGTTTCGGATTCCGCTGAAGAGCACGCATGAAACTGATCGCCCGTTCTGCACTGAGTTCCCAGTTCGACGGATACTGAACGGTATTGATCGGAATGTTATCAGTATGACCCGAAACCTGGATTTGACGTTGTCCTGCTTTGACAAGCAGGGTACTCATACCTTGAGCGATTTGAATTGCATCACCTTTTACATCTGCTTGGGCAGGAGAAAAGAGGGCCCGGTCACGGATCGTGAAGACAAGTCCTTCATTCGTGACCTCGACTTTGATATCTTTCTCAAGCTTCTGTTGTTTAATGTAATCATTGGCTTCTTCTTTGATCTTTTCGAGCTCAGCGATTTCGTAGCTTTGTGCTTTTGTTCGGGCATCCGTTTTTTTTGAATCCTCTTCTTCTTGTGAGGTCGATAGGGAACTGTTCGTAATCATGCCGGATCCGCCGTTGAAGACGGAACTGAACGATTGGGACATGGCTTTCAGTTTGACGGCATCGACGTTACTCGAAGCGAACAGTACGATGAATAAAGCGAGTAATAATGTCAGGAGATCGGCGTAAGGAATCAGCCAGCCTTCAGAGATGTGTTCATCATGCGGCTTCTTTTTCCGTTTCATACGTCGCACGCTCCTTCGGTGTCAGATAGACAAGTAACTTATCCTCCAGGTTTTTAGGAGATTCTCCGTTCTGAATCGATAAGATTCCTTCAATCATCATTTCATAGAGTTGGATTTCAGTAGCTGACTTTTGCTTTAACTTGGTCGCAAACGGGAACCACAAGACGTATCCTGTAAAGATCCCGAACAGCGTCGCGATAAAGGCACCGGAAATCGCGTGACCTAATTTTTCGATGTCTGAGAGATCAGATAAGGCCGCAACGAGACCGACGACGGCCCCGAGAACACCAAGGGTCGGTGCATATGTACCGGCTTGTGTGAAGATGTTGGCATTCGCATGGTGCCGTTCAGTCATGTTTTCAAGGTCACGCGTCATGACGTCTTCAACATATTCTGACGGTTGACCGTCAATGACCATCATGACGCCGCGGCGCATGAACGCATTATCGACTTCTTCGATTGCCGTTTCAAGTGACAATAAACCTTCCTTTCGAGCCTGTGTCGAAAGGGTTAAAAATTGTTGGAGCAACGTTTGTTTTGTCATCAATTGCTGTTCAAAGAAGATGACTTTAAACAAAGCAGGGATGATTTTAAGACGTTCCTTTGGAAATGAAATCATGATTGCTGCCGCTGTACCGACAAAAATGATGACTAGTGCTGCCGGGTTCAGTAATGCAACGGGTGGAGCCCCTTTGAGAATCATTCCTCCGACTAAGGTGATGAGCCCTAGTATAATACCAATAATCGACACGATATCCATTTCATTTGTGCCACCTTTCCCCATGTTGTCTGATCGTGAACGAAAAACAAAAAGAGCAGAAGAGGCGTCTTCTGCTCGGAAATCCAAAAACCGAGAATCACGCGCCGTTTTCATCGATAAGCAACTGAATGCTTTCGTTTCGTTCGTCACGTTCTATATCGGTTAATACATCGTATTTTTTTAATGCAATATACAATTCGTTTAGAATTGATTGATCCACATGTAGCGATAGTAACTCCTCGAATTGATAATATAGCTGTGCGGGCATCCATTGCGATTGGCGTTCAAGCCTTCGCGAGACATCTTCAATCGAATGGTCAGCCGTCCTAGGGTCCACTGTTTCCCTCAACCTCCTTTTAT
Source organism: Exiguobacterium sp. Helios (assembly GCF_014524545.1). NCBI lineage: Bacteria > Bacillati > Bacillota > Bacilli > Caryophanales > Exiguobacterium > Exiguobacterium sp. Helios. The sequence continues at coordinate 80,226 of NZ_CP053557.1, read as the reverse complement.
GATTAAACGTCGACTTTTATCTATTTTACCAAAAAAAAACGAAAACGTTTAGCAGATTGCAGATTTAAATAGAACAAATGTTTTTGAGGGAGTATGATAGATGCACTTGGGTCATTTCATCTTAGGAGGAGTACGAATATGTTTTCACATAAAAGACGTTCACGTCTTGCGAAGTTCGGACGGTTCGGAGAACTGATTTATCATCAGTTATTCGATAAACCGGCCCGATTCATTGCGACCGGTTTTACCTTGACCATCTTACTGGGTGGTTTTTTACTGTGGTTACCTATGTCCCAACAGGCAGGTCAGGATGTATCGTTCATCGACTGTTTGTTCGTTGCGACTTCGGCCGGAACAGTGACAGGTCTTTCGACGATCAATATTGCCGAGTCCTTCAATCTGTTAGGACAAATCATCATGATGTTGCTGATTCAGGTCGGGGGACTCGGGTTCATGACAATTGCGCTTGTCTTGTTAAGCGTGACAGGACGAAAGATCGGTATCCGACAACGGATCATCATTCAAGAGATGTTTAATCTCGACAGTCCAGGCGGAACAATCCGTCTTACCCGGAACATCATCTTGACGACCGTCGTCGTTGAATTGATCGGAATGCTGTTGATTGCCCTCGACTTATTCATCCAATATAAGTATACGTTCGGCAAATCACTGTATTATGGACTGTTCCATGCCGTATCGGCCTTCAACAATGCAGGCTTTGCATTATGGGGCGATAACCTGGTCGGGTTTCAACAGGATACGACTTTTATCCTGACGATTGCCGCGTTATTGATGATTGGCGGACTCGGTTTTACCGTTATTGCGGATATCTCTGCGAAACGGAGTTTTAAGAAGATTTCCTTACATTCGAAACTGATGGTGTTGTCGCTTGTTGTCATCAATGGACTTGGGGTCCTTGCGATGATGATTTATGAATGGGTGTCGAACCTCGGATCGCTTCATGACAAATCCTTTTTTGAAGCGTTACACATTGTCTTCTTCCAAGTCGTCACGACGCGGACTGCAGGCTTTCAGACGATTGATTTAACGACGATGGTTCCGTTATCGATCGGATTGATGATGGTCTTGATGTATATCGGGGCAGGTTCTGCTTCGACGGGATCCGGAATCAAGGTCACGACGGCAGCTGTCATCTTGAAAAACGTCTGGACTTATCTGCGCGGACAACGTGAGACCGTCTTGATGCGACGGACGGTTCGGCCGCAGGCTATTCAAAAAGCTTATGCGATTGCCGTGTTTAGTCTCCTGTTCATTGCTTTGATCACGACGTTGCTTGCTTTGTCACAACCGAACATTTCTTTTGTCGGCTTGTTCTTCGAGACGGTGTCCGCATTCGGGACAGTCGGGCTGTCATTGAATGTCACAGCGGAATTAAACGACTTCGGGAAAGCCTTGATTATGTTTATGATGTTGCTCGGCCGGGTCGGATCGTTGACGATTCTGTTTACGTTTGCCGCTCAACACGATCGTTTGATTCGTTATCCGAAAGAAAATATGTTGATTGGTTGATGTTCCGGGAACAACCTGAAAAAGTGTCGTCTGGCCCATGTTTGATAGGGTGGACGACACTTTTTTTATTGGAAAAAGGAGAGACGCTTTGAAATCGGTCGGATAACAACCCGTGAATCGGTCATCCGATCATCGCGCGTCATACGGTTATCTTCGGTAATCTGCCACTTCGACCCATGCAGGATGTTCAAAGCTGTCACGATGTCAAAAAATGAATGACTTGAATTCCCGTTTGCCAGATAAAGACCGGGTGTATACGTCGTGATAATCGTGTAAAGCGTCTGTGCCGTATCCTCTAAAAAAGCACAGGAAGGATACCACTCTGTGCTGGCGGGAATCGGACCTGCAATAGCGTGGCGTTCCAAATAATCAATCATATTATTGGAGCCGGCTGCTTGCCCGATCTGCCAACCGATCCGGACGATGTACGCATCGGGATTGACCGCTTGGATCAGACGTTCGCACGTTCGTTTGTATACACCGTATTCATCCGTTGCTGCCGGCACGACCGCAGGATCATGAGGTCCTTTTTGATTGTCGGAATAGACGGAAGCCGTACTTGTAAAAAGAAACGGAATGTTTCGTTCAAACGACAGACGCGCAAGCGTTTCGGCAAATTCGGATGAACCCATCCCGATATGGAGCAACAAATCGGGTTGGACACGATCGATGAACGCTTCCATGACGGCAGGATCAGTCGTTGAGACGACAGACCGATCCCATGCGGTGATCTCGTAGTGATGGGAACGGAAGACGTCCGCGAGGACAGGAGCGACCGTTCCGTTCACGCCCGTTATTAAAACATTCATATTAGTTCTCCCGTCTGTGGATGTTTTGTTTTGTAATAGGCGACAAGGCGGGGAATCAGTTCCGCTAAATCCGGGCAGATGATACCGGTCCCGTCCAAATCACGCAATGTGTTACTCATATCATACCGGGCCGGATGCACGAAGTAATCAAGCGTCTGTCGCTGCATCTGTAAGCGTTTAGCGACGCGTGGTGTCAGCAGTGATGTGACGAGACGAAACGGGACGACCCCGCGTGGATAGGACCCGTAATAGACGACATGTAACATCTCGTAAATGGCGCGGGCACCATGCGGGAACGGATCGGTCAAGTGATAGGTCGTCCGGATGCCGGCCGGTGCATGACTGAGATATGTCGTCGCATTGACGACATAATCATACGGAACGAGGTTGATGAGTGCGTTCGCTCGTCCGGCATAAGGCAACGGGGCAAAAGGGCTCAAAAACCGTAGCGCATTTAGAACGAAATAGACACCATCCCACTTAGGTGTTTCACCAGTCTTGGAATGTCCGACCACGATTCCGGGACGGATGATCGTATAGGGTAACGCTCCAACTTCTTCGCGGAACCGTACTTCTGCCATGTATTTCGTTTCTTCATAGGCATTTTTAAAGTCTGCCTGATGCAATAACTCATTTTCAGAGATCGTTCCGGTTCGAAGACCGGAAACGTATGCGGTACTGAAGTAAACATAACGCTCCAAGTGAACGAAGGTATGGGCAAGACGTGTCACATGAGAAGTGCCCGTGACGTTAATCCGAAAAGCAGCATCGTAAGAAGTCGCTAAGTCATACAGAGCAGCGAGGTGGAAGAGATGGGTGACGCGACCGGCCACCTCCTGCCGGATTGACCCAGGCAAACCCAGCCCTTCTTTTGTAATGTCGCCTTCAATCAAAATTAACTGTTCTTCCTTGAGCGGAGTCGTCCGCAAAAGCTGTTCTTTTTGCGAAACGGCACTCGCGTGTTCATGTTTAAGATGCAACAGATAAAAGCAGTCAATTTGCTCAGGAACAAGAGCCAAACGTTCGATCAGCTTCGTTGCCAAAAAGCCCGGAAATCCTGTCATCAGATAGGTTCGGTTCATTTTTTTTCAAAATCCTTTCGTGGATCAATTTCTAATACAATCGTGAACGTTGATCCTTGATTTAATTCTGATTCGACGGAGATAGCGCCTCCATGGGATTCTATGATTTCCTTACAGATGGCGAGCCCTAAACCGGTTCCACCGATTTTTCGGACAGCGGAATTGTCAACACGATAAAATTTTGTAAACAGTTTATCAAAAGCGGTAGATGGAATACCAAGCCCGTAATCGGTCACGCTCAAGATGGCTTGATCTGCTGCTTTTTCCAAGCGAACATCAATATGATCAGCGGCAGGTGAATATTTGATTGCATTGGATAACAGATTGATGATGACCTGTTTAACTTTGTCTTCATCAGCAAAAATGACAATCGGATCATCATCCATCGTGGCATGAATCGTATGTGTCTCTGCTGTTTCACCACAGGTTTCAATCGTTTCTGCTAACAATTGGCGTAACGAAAATGGTTTGAAGACATAGTCTTGTTTGCCACCTTCCATTCGCTGGATATCTAAAAAATCATTAAGAAGATTGGTTAGCCGTTTTGCTTCCTCATGAACGATTTCAACATACCGGGTCGTTTTTTCAGGTGTAGGTTGCCGGTAACGCAACAGTTCCATGAAACCAAGGATGGATGAGAGCGGCGTCCGCAATTCATGGGAGACGGTGCTGATCAATTCATCTTTGACGTGATTCATTTTTTGTTCTTCCGTCCGGTCACGGAATACGAATAAAAAGCCGTGACGAGAAAAACGACTGCGTTCTTTTTTGATCGAGGTCGCATAAAATTCAAAGTAGTGATGACTGGATTCATCGGGTTGCTGCAGCGTGAAGCGGAAGGAGATTTCGGAATGTTTCCCTGCCAGTAATTCCTCGACTTGCTGCAACATGGCGTAACGTGTTGCTAAATCGAGATTCGGAATCATACTGATCCGCTCCTGGATTTTACTTGGTGCGATACCAGGAACATCCAGCAGTTTACGTGCTTTAACGTTCATGTAGGTGAAACTGCCATCTTCCCCGGTCAGTAAAAAGCCTTCATTGGAAGCTTGAAGAATCGATTGCGTAATATCACGTTGACGCATGATGGCATTTTTTTCACGCTCCAACATCTTTTCGATTTTCTTTTGTTCGGTGATGTCGCGCACGACAGCGACGCGCATCCGGTTTTTTTCATATGTGATTTCGCGGGGAAACACTTCAATTTCGACAGAAGTGCCGTCTGCCCGCCGTCCGATGACTTCATAAGGTTCTTCATAATGATTCGTGATTCGGCGAATGACGGATTCCTGAAACTCAGGTTGGACAAAATCAAGAATCTGTTGTCCTTTTATCAGTTCGAGTCGGGTCCGGAAAATGATTTCCGCTGCCCGGTTAGCATCGAGAATGACGCCATCATTATGAAAGATGACGGCTTCAAGAACCGATTCGGCAATCAGACGGAATCGCCGTTCACTTTTTGCGAGATGCAGCTCGACTTGTTTTTGAGAACTGATGTCTGTAATGAATAAGAAGAAACCGCCATTTTTGAGACTTGTCATGTATAAGCGGCCATAAAACCGGGAACCGTCTGTTCGATGATACGTCCAGTCGTTTTCTGTACCCCGTCCGTGCAATAGAAGGATATCTTCATCGGACAGGTTTTTTAGATTCAACTGTTCCAGATGTTGTTTCCGGAGCTGGAATTCTTCCGGATCGTGGATCGAGATTGGTGTCATCTCCTGAGGCAGTGCGGCCGGATCGACACCGAACATCGTCCCGGCTGTTTCGTTAATGGCTGTGATACGGAAATTTGGATCCGTCACGAGAACAGCGGCATCGATGGTGGAATCCAATAATTGATGGAGATCAAGAGACTGGATTGTCACTAAAAAGAAATCCGTTTGTTCGACTGGGGAAATCGTCAACGTGTAAGGAAGAGAAACGATCTGAACCCGAGTTGAAATCGGAAAAAGTGTGTCTTCTAATAAAAAGAATGAAGAAAGCGATGTATCAGCTGATGACAGCCGGAACTGTTGATGAAATGCAGGATTCGCAAAGTCGATGATACCGAATCGATCCACTAGTACAACAGGCTCTTCGAGAGCACGCAACGTTGCATGAATGACTCTGCTGAAAGAAGGAGATGAATGTTCTGCCATGAGCTACCTCCTTAAAAGGAATGAACGATAAACGGATGTGTGTAAAAAAGTCAGCAGGGTGACGTATTCTCTATATATTCTCCGTCTGATGACGTCGTTCCTATCACCTGCGCAAGAGAAGCTTGAATTTAGTATGATGAATTCAGAGAACAATCATGATTAAAGAGGGTATCACATAGAATCAGAAGGGTGGAAACAGCACGATGCAAAAACAAACAAAACGAAGAATGATTGCCTTCTTATTCGCAGTGAGCGGAGGAGCCGCTGCTTATTTTTTTTCGAGTTCTTGGGAACCTTTAATCTTGATTGTCAGTATAGTAGGGTGTACACTCTTTTTGATCCTTTCCTTCCTGACTCCATCATTAGCAAATCGACTGGACCGGATGGAAGGACGAGAGTTTGAGGAATGGTTGGTCGAGCTTTTTGAAAGAGCCGGGTATCGTGTCGAGTTGACACCGGCCTCACGTGATTTCGGAGCAGATTTATTGATTGAAGACGCACAAGGGTATAGGATTGCGATTCAAGCGAAACGGTATGGTTCAGTCGTAGGACTCGAAGCCGTTCAACAAGTGGCAGCTGCCGTCCCGTTTTACGGCATGGATGAAGGATGGGTCGTGACGAACTCGACCTACACGGAAGCCGCTTATCGTCTGGCAGAACCGAATCGGGTTCGGTTGATTGATCGGAACGAATTACTGGAATTTGCTCATGAAATTGGCTTTCGCTAATGTTGTCGAATGATTGTCGACAAAAGGGGGTTGTCAATTTGTTCAAACGGTGCAATAATCATTTTCGTTAACGAAATATCAGTCAGATAAAGAAAATCAAAATTATACGGAATGTCTAAATATACTGGGGACGAAATACCAGCACTTTTTAGCAGTGAGAGGAGAATTTCTGTTGCGCAAAGTTGTCTATGTGCAGGGTTGCGTTTTTTCGCAAGGTCATGCCGCGATTTATGATGAATCGCACCAAATGATTGGTGCAGTTCAACACGACGAAACCGGTCGTGTCCAAGTAATGAATGGTGAAGGTAGAGGGGTAGCGTTTGGTAAGTTCATCCCGACATGCAAGAAATGGGTCGTGATGAACCACGATGGTCAAGAAGTAGGTCAAATGCGTGAGAAATTTTCACTCTTCTCGAAGAAATGTGAGTACAACGTTTACGAACGAGGTACGTACACCATTTCCTTCGACCTGACAAAAGGAAAATTCTCAGTACGGAGTTCAGCGGGAGAAGTCGTCGCAGAATTGCTGCAAGACGGCGATGAATACCGTCTCGTCAAAGATGCGGATAAGCTTTCGATGTACGAATTACTCTCGGTTCTAAAGAGCCTGACGAATAACGTCAACTACAAGTCACTTACAGCAGTCTAAAATAAAAAAGATGTCCGGCCATCGATGATGACCGGACATCTTTTTTTATTAAGTTTGTAAGACATGTTGAAGACGTTGCTTCGCTTCGTGCGTCAGATGCGATATACGGCGCGCATAGAGGCACAGTTGGAGAACGTGGACAGTTTCAGGGCGGTAGGCGTTGATGCGCTCTAAGGACCGTCTCAAGCGTTTTTCCGTCAACTCGATCGGACCGCTTGTTTCCGCATGTTGTGTATACACAAGATAGAAGTCAAGCGGACTGATTAAATCATCTTCATCAATGTTTGGATTTTTGAAGACAATCGTCAATAATTCACGTGTTTCCTCCAGTGAAAACAAATGCTTTAAATCATCCAGTAAGTAAATGATGGCAGCCTGGTTAATGGAATACTTCTTACCCCGGTGCGGAACGCCGATGATGTCACGGACTTCGCGCTTCGTCCAATTTTGAATCGTCGTTGCCGACATATGTTCCCCGATCAATGCATTGGCAAGGTGAACGATTTCATTAATGGATAAACCGTTTTTGGAAGGATCGAACTGTTTGAGACGGGTCATTACTTTCGGCAGATCGGCTTCATCTTCTGACACAAGTGTCCCGATTCCTTTGCCTTCTTTCAAACGAAGCAGGCAACTGGATAACGTTTGTACTGCTTGAGCATCATACATGCAGAATACTTCCTCTCTAGAACGTCATTTGACCTTATGTTAACAAATGAAGGTTCGAAAGAGCAAACGCCAATTGAACGAAGTACAATGAAACTATCAAAAAAGGGGGATTCGTATGGAGTGGATTGCTGCAGTCGGAACAATCGTCATCGTTGGAATCGTCTTAGCCCTTCTCGAATGGACGGGAAAAAAATTGCAGATGCAACCCGAGACGATACGGAAGTGGATTCATATCGCGGTCGGGCACTGGGTGTTTTTAGCCCTCGCTTGGATGGAGCATTGGTATGTCGCCATCACACCGCTGCTTTTTTTCACACTGATCAATTGGATTACATTGAAACGAGGGACCGGGCGGATGAATCAGGTGGAACGGGTTTCGTATGGAACAGTGTATTACCCGATGGCCTTGGCCCTGCTGGTTCTGTTCTTTTTCGAACAGGAACCGATGGCGCTTGTCGCAGGAAGTATGGTCCTTGCCTGGGGAGACGGATTAGCCGCCCTCGTCGGAAAGCGCTTTGGGAAAACATTCTACACCCGCGGAAAAATCCGTCGTTCGTTCGAAGGTAGCATCGCGATGTTTCTCGCCTCGTTTCTCGTGTTGACAGTGACCTTCCTATTGTATGAAGAACCGGCTTGGCTTGCCGTCAGTTACGGTTTTTTACTGGCCAACATTGCGGCCTTGATTGAAGCGGTCTCTTACCGGGATACCGATAACCTGTTGATTCCGCTGACGATCGGAGCTCTTGTCGCCTTTGCCTTGTAAATTACGGACGGTGCAACAGACGACGGACGAAATAACGGCTCCGGATCGACAGGTAGAGCGGAATGGACCGGATTCCAGCATGGCGATACGTCAAATCGCGGCAGATGGTCTTGAAAACAGTCTGATACATCCGTTCCTCTGATTGATCATAAACGGCTGCCCACATGCTGTGTTCAATCATCAAGGAAAGCATGGAATCGAGCTGGAAGACGGTGTCTTCATCCGGTTCGCCGTCCAGTGTCTTACAGAACAGGTCATAACGCATTTCCGCATTGTTGGCAGCGATTGCATGGAACATCATATCGTGACGGTGATCCGGAATCTCGAGCAGCATCGCATACAAGGATTCGAGCACATAGTCGTCATGACCCGGCATGGCTTGCATCATATCGATGGTCATCAAGGTACCTTCTCCGCCAGGACCAATCTTTTTTAAGTACTGAAGAGCATGGGAAGCGGCCTCACCATAAAATTCCCGGTCATAATAATGGACGGCCAAATGCCGGTGGACACTCGGTTCATCCGGAAAAAGCGACAAAGCGGCCAAAAAATGCTGTTCCGCTTCGTGTTGAAATTGTTCGACTTCACTCATCAAGCCGAGCAGCAAGTGAGCCCGGACATGATCGCCGGTTTTAGCACGTGTCTGCTCCAGTTGCCGACGGGCAGCTGAAAAATTTTGCTCATGAAACAACGCATAGGCTTCTGCAATTCCTGGGAGGGGATGGTTCGGTGCTAGCTGCCGAAGTCGCTCAATTTTTTGCTGAAACAGCGTTGGTTCGAATTCAACTGTTAAATGATGTAACAAATCGACTTCCGCAAATGGAATCGTGATCTCGTTTGATTGTGCGTGTAGCGTATGTACCATGTTAAAACCACCTTATATCGTGTTATGTGTTCATCATAAGGGAAATGGAAGACAAGAAACAGTCCGTTGCACGGAGCAACGGACTGTTTCCGGTCATATAGAATGGACTTAAGCGTGTAAGTGAAGAACGTCTTCAACCGATTTGTACGTATATCCGAGATCGCGGGCGACAGCTTCGTACGTGACAAATCCTTGCGCGACATTCAGACCTTTTTCAAGCGAGACGTTTTCGGCGAGTGCACGGTGTGTTCCTTTGTTTGCGAGTTCCAATACATAAGGAAGCGTTGCATTCGTCAAAGCGAGTGTTGATGTGCGTGGAACCGCACCCGGCATGTTAGCGACAGCGTAGTGAACAACACCGAACTTTTCATACGTCGGATCATCGTGTGTCGAAATCCGGTCAACTGTTTCGAAGATTCCGCCTTGGTCAATCGCAACGTCAACGATGACAGAACCCGGTTTCATGCGTTCGACCATTTCAGCTGTGACGAGTTTCGGCGCCTTTGCTCCAGGAATCAAGACGGCACCGACAACAAGATCGCTTTCAGCGACAGCTTCTGCAATCGTATACGGATTTGAAATCAGCGTGTTGATTGAATTACCGAAAATGTCATCGAGTTGACGGAGACGTTCCGGACTGACATCGATGATGGTGACATCTGCACCGAGACCAACGGCAAGTTTTGCTGCGTTTGTTCCAACGACTCCACCGCCGATGACCGTTACTTTACCGCGACGGACACCAGGAACACCTGCAAGCAGGATGCCCATACCACCGTGCGGTTTTTCAAGAAACTGAGCACCGATTTGTGACGCCATCCGACCGGCCACTTCGCTCATCGGTGTTAAGAGTGGTAACGTCCGGTTTTTTTCGACCGTTTCGTATGCGATTGCTGTAATTTTTGAATCGACGAGTGCACGTGTCAACTCAGGTTCTGCAGCCAGATGAAGGTATGTGAACAATGTGAGTTCCGGACGGAAGTATTGATATTCCGAAGCAACCGGTTCCTTAACTTTCAATGCCAGCTCGGCAGTAGCCCAAACTTCAGCCGCTGTCTCGATGATTTGTGCCCCTGCTTGCGTGTATTCTTCGTTTGTAAAGCCGCTCCCCATACCAGCAGTTGTTTCGACGATGACCGTATGTCCTTGACCCGTTAAAGCCGCTACCCCAGCAGGCGTTAACGCGACACGATTTTCATTGTTTTTAATTTCCTTTAATACTCCGATGATCATAAATGCGATCCCCTTTCGCGAATAAACAAACAGTGTGTCACTTCTCCTTCAGTATACGAGAAATGAAAGCGTTCTACTTTATCGGCGATTTCAAAAATACAAGCAATCCTTTGTGAAAAATCACAAAGGATAACGGTCTGCTTTTAAATACAGGTAAAGAAGGGCACGTTCCGGAAGCGACTCCATCCGGATACCGGCTTCTTCCTCGATTCTTCGCATCCGATACAAAATCGTATTCGGGTGGACATGCAGGTGGGAAGCGACCTGTTTGACGTTTCCGTCATAATGAAGGAACCACTCCAACGTCTCACATAACGAAGCGGCATGTTTCCCGTCATAGGCGCGTAATCGCTCAATCTCTTCTAAACGAACGGTCCTTCTGCGCAGACGTTCGGAAAAAATCGGTAACAGCTGGAATAAACCAAGACGCTCATATCGTGTGACGGTATTTAACTCAAACGGAAATGCATCTTTTAACCGGAGAACGATCCCCGTTTCTTCGTAACGTTCCGGAATCGACTGAACGCCGGTAAATACTTCGCTGCTGGCAGAGATGAATTTCGTGTAATTAAATCGTTCGGCAAGCATTTGTCGGAAAGATTGAATGAAGGCATCAAATTGTAATCGTTCGTGGTGGGCATCTTTATCATTTGTGCTGATCCACAAAATAAAATCGGTTTCATCGTACGCGTACAAAAGCGGTCGGACGGTTTGTTGGATAGTCAGCAAATAACGTAACCGATCAGCAAGTCGCGGTGTGATGGCTTCTGAAAACCGGATCACCATCAGGCGACTGATTCCGGGTGGAGCAATGTGTAGTTTAGAGAAGGTCTTTAAAATTTCCGACTCGGACATGTCTTCGTGAAGTAATTCAAAAAAGAATTGTTCGGATTTTTCTTCTTGGCGTTTCTTTTGCATATCGATGGCGAGTAACTGCCGTTGAGCCAGCAAAGCTCCTTTTTTTAAGTCGGATAACTCGGTTTCTGAAAAGGGGATGCTGCGGGCGATTGACCAAATGTACCCTAAAATTTCTGTATCTTGCTTGATCGCAATCGCGACACGGTCATTCAAACCGACACCTGTACGGGCTGAAATGATCAACGGTTCATTTTGTGCCGCAAGATTCTGAATGACTTCGTCTTTCCACAGTTGATCAATGACCGATTCAGGGACGCGTCGCCCGATAATCGTTGCAATCCGGGCCGGGTCCGTATCGGCAGTGTGTGTACTATAAGCAAGCAATCGGTGATTACGATCCTCGATGGTAATTGGAGCACTCAGTGCGACACCAATCGCTTCCGCTAAGTCCTCAAGGGAATGATACGTCGCTTCCAACATAAAAATCAGACCTTCTTTCTCTATATAAAATACTGTTGAAGTAAGTATATCTTTGGTTGTGCATAAGAACAAAGAGTTTTCCGATAAGTTGTAAGTTTTAACAAAATATAAAGAACGGATGAATATGAAAACCAGGCACAAAAAAGACCTCCCGACCGTTATCCGGATCTGCCGGGGAACGGTCGGGAGGCGAAATTATAGGGAGAATCAGCGTCGGACAGAGCGTTTACGACTGTAGACGACGAGTGTCAGTAAGAAAACAAGACTGAGGGCAATCAAGACAATCAGTGAAGCCGTATTGAAATGAAGGACTTCAAGAAGGACGCTTGTTGCAACTGTCAGATAAAAAATACCGAGATATTTTTTGACGAAAGGACTGTCGAAATGAGCCAACTGTTTCGCGCCGATTGGAGCACCAAGTAATGCTCCGATGATTAGCATGACCCCGACGAGGAGATCGACATCTGTACTTGCGACCGTATAGTTGACGAGGCCGGACAAGACGATCAGTAGGGCCGAAGCAATACTCGTTCCGACTGCCCGTTTCAATTCATATCCGGCGATACCGACGAGTAGTGGTGTAATGATGAAACCACCGCTGACACCAAGCAAGGACGAGATGAATCCTGCGAACAGCCCAATGAAACCAAGTGCCAGATACCGGTTTTTCCAACCGGTTTGTGCACCTGACGAGGACTTTGGACGTAAAAACTTATTGGCAAAGTATAATAATAAACCGATATACACAACCGAGATGACGAGATGGGCACCGTTCACTGCCTCTAATCGGAGAACGATCGGAGTCGCGATGGTAGAACCGATGATACCGACTAAACCGACGACCAGGCTGTCACGCCAGACCACATTTTTCAGGCGGAGGTGTGATAGGGTACCGGATACGGTTGAACCGAGCGTCAACATTAAACTCGTCGCGATAGCGACGCTTGGGGAGAAGCCGAGAATCAGTAAAAGCGGTGTTAAGATGATGCCGCCGCCGATTCCAAAGAAACCAGAGATGATACCAATAAAAAAGCCGAGTGGTAAAAAATAATAAAATTCCATGTAAGACATTCCTTTCACGTTCTTTCATACGGTTAGTATGGCAATCCGTTCGTAAAATGTAAAAGGGAACGGCTCCTTCAAGGGGGTTGAAGGAGCCGTTAAGGGGATTATTCTTTTGATGCAGCAACTTCAGTTGCTGCATCAATACCGGTATTGGCTTTGACAAGAATACGTTCGAAGTTACCGGCCACTTCGTCCGATTTCGTAACAAGTGTTCCGATAATCGCACCTAGAAAACCAAGTGGAATCGAAACAATTCCCGGATTCGACAGTGGGAATAATGCTTCCCCGACGAATAAGGCTGAACCGTCAACTGCCCAGATATTAGGACTGAGCGCGACGAGAAGCAGTGAAGAGAAAAGACCGACGACCATACCTGTGACAGCTCCGCCAGTATTGAAACGGCGCCAGAAAATCGTCAGCAAAATGACGGGCAAATTGGCACTGGCTGCCACTGCAAAGGCCAGTGAAACAAGGAAAGCGACGTTCATTGATTGTGCAAATAACGCCAGTACCATCGAAACGAGTGCGACGGCAATGGAAGCGAGGCGCGCAGCCGTCATTTGTTCTTTTTCCGTTGCTTGTCCTTTACGCAGAATATGACTGTAAAAATCATGGGCAAAGGCGGAAGCAGCCGATAAAACCAGTCCGGCCACAACGGCAAGGATGGTCGCAAAAGCAACAGCCGCAACGAAGGCGAACAGTAAGTCTCCACCAAGCGCCTGCGCAAGGAGAGGTGCCGCCATATTACCGGCTGCATTCGCAGCGATGATGTCATCTGCTCCAACGAAGGCAGCGGCTCCAAAGCCGAGGAAAATCGTTAAGATATAAAACGCACCGATGATCCAGGTCGCATAAACAACGGATTTCCGGGCAGTCGGTGCATCTTTAACCGTAAAGAAGCGGATTAAGATATGCGGCAAGCCGGCTGTTCCGAGAACAAGTGCCAAGTTTAAGGAAATCGTATCGAGCGGTAACTTAAACTTATTACCGGGATTCAAGAAGGAGTCACCGAGCGGTGTGGCTTGTTTCACTTCCGAGAACATCTTCATGATCGAGAAGTCGAATTTGGCAAATACCATGAAGGAAATGACGGCTGTACCGGCCATCAGCAAAATCGCTTTGATGATTTGCACCCATGAGGTGGCCGTCATCCCGCCAAACACAACGTACACAGTCATCAGAATACCGACGATGATGACACTTGTCGTATATGGAATTCCGAGTAACAACTCAATCAAAGCACCGGCTCCGACCAATTGCGCAATCATGTAGAAAATGGAAATAACAATCGAGTTCATCGCTGCGACACCCCGAACTTTCGAGGCATTAAAACGGGCAGCAATCATATCAGCCATCGTGTATTTTCCTAAGTTGCGCAACGGTTCGGCAACGAGATAGAGAACAACAAGATAGGCAACGAGAAAACCGATCGAATAAAAAAATCCGTCGAATCCGGCCAGGGCGATCATTCCGGCAATTCCGAGGAAGGAAGCCGCAGACATATAGTCACCGGCAATGGCGATACCGTTTTGAGCACCGGTCAAGCCACCGTCCGCAGTATAAAAATCATTCGCCGTCTTTGTTTTACGGGCAGCGAAATATGTAATGACGAGTGTTAACCCGACAATCGCAGCGAATAGGGCGACAGCGGTATAGTTCATCGTGATTCCTCCTTGATCTGTTCGACCAATCGATCAAACGAACGTGCTTTTTTGTTATAAAGCGTACAAAACGTCCACGTCATGATGAACTGCAGGAAAGCAAATAACCAAGCCCCTGTGATATCACCAAGCAATGGCCGATTCAAGAAGGTAAAGTAGCTGGTCATGATGGGAAGCGTAAAATAAAAAATGAGACAAAATACAATGGCCGGTAAGATGAATGCATTTTTTTCGCGCATCAATTGTTTAAACGATGCACTTTCGACGATTGTCTGGGCAGAGCGTGTCGTTTGCGTCTTCGCTGTTTCAGATACCTGGTGCATGAGACGCCTCCTTTGAAAATGAATTTAAATTCATTATAGAGACAGTTCCTTTGGAAAATCTATCCTAATTTAGAAGGGGGAATTCGAGGTATTATATTAATATTGGTCTTACCATTTTATTGTAAGCGTTTTCAATGTTGGACAAAATGTGAACGTTATTTTAAAAACATATTAATATGAAAAAATGATTCAAAAGTCCTGCCTGGAAAAATAAAGGGAAATGAATAAAAAACGTTGAAATCCGCATAATTAAAAGACACACCCTGATGGAGGATGTGCCGACAGTTGGTTATATCATTTGTTATTGTCCCCGATTTCCTGTTCAAGATCACGTAGTGACTTCGAACGTCGTGCTAGGGCGCGCCGTTTGATGATTTCTTCGACGCCACGACTGACTCCCCAGATGGCGAGTAAAATCAGAAACAGAAAAACAAGACGGATCGGTCGTTCCAAAAATGTTGACCATTCTTTACCGATTAACGAGAAGATGATGACGACGATCAGTCGACCCGCTCCAGCGGCAATCAAATACGTCCGAAGTGACAGTTGAATCATTGCAGAAATCGCTGTAATGATAAAGGCCGGCATGAAAGGAAGTGAAAAGAAAAAACCAAGCGAAATCGGACTCATATGGCGAACCCGTTCAATCCACTGCTGGGCGGCTTTATGTTGTTCAAGCCACCTCGTGACAGGGCGGCGAAATAAATAACGGATACAGGCAAAGACGACAAGGGAACCGAGCATACTACCGACCCAAGAGACGAGTACACCCATCCAAAAGCCATAAGTCGCTGCATTGGCGGAAATGATAAGAACAAGCGGGAGGAACGGAAAAAGTGATTCCAGAAAAGGAGCAATCAATCCGGTCGATGCACCACCCGGAAGATCCTGGAGAAACGTAATCATTTGTTCAATCCACTGACGGACGGTTTGGAGCATTCGGAATCCTCCTTACAAAATAAACTGCTAGTTTCTATTTTAACTCTTTCCCCGTCAGAAAGGAAAAACTTTATCGTGCTGTCCGCTGAACTGGCAATTGTACAATTCAAATGAAGTTGGTATTATACTTAAATGGGTGCGTTTTGCAGGCGTTCCCAGCTAGCTAATAGCTATGACGCTTCGTTCGCCAACGTTCGTTTTACTGCAAAAAACTGACATGGGGGCCAATGAGGATTATGAAACCTTATCGCGTACTATTATTTTATAAGTATGTTCCGATCGACAATGCGGAACAATTAACAAAAGAGCATCTTGCCTATTGCAAAGAGCTTGGCATCAAAGGAAGAATCCTGATTGCACCAGAAGGAATCAATGGCACACTGTCTGGAACAGTCGAACAAACCGATCAATACATGCAGGACCTGCTTGCCGATCCACGGTTTAGTGACATCGAGTTCAAAATTGATGAGGTCGACGAACATGCCTTCAAAAAAATCTTCGTTCGTTATAAAAACGAACTGGTCACATGGCGTTTTGAAGATGAGTTCAACGTGCCGGAAGAAAATGCCGCGTATCTTGAACCGGCCGAGTGGAAAAACATGATGCAAAATGAAGATGTCGTCATTCTGGATGTCCGGAACAACTACGAATACGATCTCGGTCATTTTAAAAATGCCGTCAAGGTCGATGTCGATGCCTCACGTGAATTTCCGCAATGGCTCGATGAAAATGAACACTTGTTTGAAGGAAAAAAAGTTCTGACGTATTGTACGGGCGGTGTCCGTTGTGAAAAATTCACGGCGTATTTCCGTAAACGTCAAAACAGCGATGATATCTTCCATTTAAAAGGCGGCGTCGTCATGTACGGGAAAGATGAAGCAACGCGTGGAGAAGACTGGGAAGGGGAATTGTATGTGTTCGATGAACGCATTCAAGTACCTGTTAACGAAGTCAATCCAACGGTCGTCTCGACTTGTTATTACTGTGGAAAAGACGAAACACGTTACGTGAATTGTGCAAATCCGGAATGTAATCGTCAACACTTCTGCTGTGAAGAATGTGAACCGAAAGTGATGCGTTCTTGTTCAGACGAATGCCGGGAACACCCGCGCAACCGTTATGTAAAAGAACAAATGGAAGAATTGGTAAAGTAATCATGGATGAATAAAAGCAGGCTGACAAAATCCGAATCCGGGATTTCGTCGCCTGCTTTTTTAGGATGAAAATAAGAAACGGAGAATATCCGGCATCCGTTTTGCCCATTCGGTCTCGTGATGGATCGCACCGGGAATGATTTCGTAAGTCGCTTGTTGGACTTTTTTTTGAACGGCTTTCGCAAGAACCTCGTTTG
Organism: Exiguobacterium sp. Helios; assembly: GCF_014524545.1. Lineage (NCBI taxonomy): Bacteria > Bacillati > Bacillota > Bacilli > Caryophanales > Exiguobacterium > Exiguobacterium sp. Helios. Next base: position 63,080 of record NZ_CP053557.1, on the reverse strand, counting down.
TATGAAGATAGTCATTTTCCGTCATCGGTCCGCTCGTTTCTTTCGTACCAACATCCATATAACAACGCTGGTGCTCGGATAAACGTGGACTGCGCTCAATGAATTCCAGTAAAGAAGAAAAATTCGCCCAACCGGCTGTTGATAAAGCAGCGACACGTGTGAAGATTTCCGGATAAGCGAACAAGCCATACAATGAAATGACACCCCCCATCGAACTGCCGATCATCGTCGTATCCGTCGGAATCGTCGCATACTGCGAGTCAATATACGGTTTTAGTTCATGAACGATCCAGTGCATGTATTGCTTTCCGTTGCCGCCAATCGTCTTGCGATGAGACGGATAGGCCGTGCGCATTAAAAGGGCTTCGTCCGTCCAAGGGGCATACTCATCGTAGCGGTCCATTCCATCATCCGGACTGTCGATGGCGACGATCATCGCATGCAACTGAACAGTATGGAGTGCATGATGGACTTCCCAGCCTTTTCCGAACGAAGCGGTCTCACCACTGAAGACATTTTGACCGTCATGCATATAAATGACCGGGAGCGCTTCGTCGACCGGGAGTTCGGTCGGACGATAAATCCGGATTGTTCGAGGCGAGGCTAGAGTCGAAATCGTTCGTTCAATTTCAGTAATTGACAAGATAGTCACGACCTTTCAAAGGTTAGCGTAATGGGCAGTACAATTCCGACCGTTATGTTTGCCACCGACATAGAGAGCATGATCCGCTTGCCGGAGCGATTCTTCGAACGATCGTTCCGATGGAAATTCGACGGTATCGACGCCAAGACTGATGGTGATGGATAAGCGATGTCTATCGACGACGAACGGCCGGTCGAGGACGGCATGCCGGATTTCTTCGGCGAAATCGATGGCTTCGTTCTGTGGAGCTTGATGAAGTAACAGGACAAATTCTTCTCCGCCGTATCGAGCCGCGAAGACGTTCTGCTTTTTCTGTTGCACGGCCCGGATCCTGCGACCGAGTTCACGCAGAACAAGGTCACCGACCTTATGTCCATACGTATCGTTAACATGTTTGAAGTGATCGATATCAAATAAGATGATCGACAAGGGATAACGGTCAGAGGCAAATTGCTGTGCCCCTTCCTCGTAAAAGGCACGACTGTTGGCGAGCTCCGTCAAAGCATCAGTCCGGCTCTCGGCGTACAGTTGGTATGTTTCCCGTGAACGGTGCAACACCCGACAAAAAATACGTAACAAACGCGAAATCTCGTCCGCACTTGTCGCATCATAGGCATCCGCGGTTTGATGAAATAGGATGATCGATACATCGACATCTTCGTTTGTGATGGATGGAATCGCAATCATCGAATGACGGTCAACGGGTAAGTCAATTTTAATGTCCGTCCCCCAATCGCACCGAAGACCATGGATGATTGGTGTTTGCAGCTGCTCAGCCTTCAGGGAATGGAATAAAGGCAGGACATCGATGATTGTTTTCGTCCGGATATTGTAAATGGTTTGCTTACGCTGTTGCTGAATTGATATCCAACCTTCCGAAAAATCAATCAGATACGGCAAGTCGCGTAATAAGGAGTCAATCGTTTCTTGTTCGAACTGGGAAATCAGCAGATGTTCTTTGGCGTCATCAAACCGTTTGGCTTTTTCATTCGCTTCGATTGTTTCCCCATGCTGTTGGAGCAATCGTTTGAATAAAAATAAGATCAGCGTCGAGACGGAAGCGGCGATGAGCGGGTTCTCATCATAAAACCAGATTCCGAGCAGAGCACTTAAGATACTGATACCGTAGACAAGTGTCTGCAGACGGACAAGGCGCACCCAATCATATTTCAAATATAAGATGCGGTTGACGAACCGGCATTGGAGGTAGGAAACGATCATGACGGTCGTTAAATATCCGAGAAGCGGAAGGAGTGCTCTCGAGTAAGTAAAGTCAGTTCCAATCGGTCCGCCGAGTACTAAATAGACGAGTGACGGAGAGGAAAGATAAACTAAATCAAACAGAGCATTGATCGGATATAAATATAAAAAACGTTGACGGCGAATTTCTTTTTTATGAGAAAAAAACTGAAAGACGAAGATGCCGATTTGGCTGAGAAGAATGGATGGCCATAATCCGTAATTAAGAAAGATGAATAAAATGATCCCTTCCTGAAACGTATAGTAAATGCCTCCACGACGAACATTATCGAACTGGAACAAGATGATGAGTGCTAGAAGATAAGTGGCATTGCCAAATGAGAGCGGAAAGTCGATGAGTGTGGGATGTGTAAGTAAAATGAAGGTAAGCAGACTAGCAACGAGACACAAGACAAGCCAACTGTTTCGTGCGACTTTTTGATAGTAGACCATGATGCGTCTCCCTCCTTTAACAGTCCTTCCCTACTTATACCCGTTTTGTGGAAATTATGATAAGGGATTTACAAAAAAATAAGGTTGAGAGAATGCAGTGAATTGCGTATAATGTGAAAGATATCAAACAATCGATGACGAAGAAAGTAGCGATATGATTTAATCGACCAGCGAATCAGGGAACGGTGAAAGCCTGAACAGATTAGACCATCGTGAAACGCACTTCCGAGATGCTATCCGAATCCATGTGATCAGGCCTAGCCGGGGGAACCCCGTTATCCCCGTTAAAGTGGGTGTCGTACCGTCGACACCAAGAAGAGTGGTACCGCGGTCATTCCGTCTCTTTGCGTGTTGCGCAAAGGGCGTTTTTTATTGGAAAAAATAAACTGTTTGGAGGAAACAAAATGAGTTACAAGCAACAATATGCCCAAGTATTACATGATGTGATTGGTGATGCATTATCACAAGAAGAGATCGAACAGTTGATTGAACAACCAAAACATGAGGATCACGGCGATCTGGCATTCCCATGTTTCCAACTCGCAAAAGCATTCCGTAAAGCACCGATGATGATTGCAACGGAACTGGCTGAGAAAATCGATAATTCACTGTTCTCGAACGTGCAGGCAGCTGGACCGTACGTGAACGTCTTCTTAAACCGGGAAGTTGTTTCGCGTGAAATCATTAAACGTGTTTTAGAAGAACAACAAGCTTACGGATCAAGCGAAGCGAACGGCAAAACAATTGTGACTGACTTTTCATCACCGAACATCGCGAAGCCGTTCTCGATGGGACATTTACGTTCGACAGTCATCGGAAATGCGCTGAACCAGATTTCACGAAAAAAAGGATATGATGTCGTCGGCATCAATCACCTCGGAGACTGGGGAACACAGTTCGGGAAATTGATGGTCGCCTACAATATGTGGGGCAAGGAAGAAGACGTCCGGGCTGAACCGATCAAAGAATTGCTCAAACTGTACGTGCGTTTCCACGAAGAAGCGGAAGAAAATCCGGCTCTTGAAGATGAAGGTCGTGCTTGGTTCAAGAAACTTGAACAGGGTGACGAACAAGCAACAGCACTTTGGACGTGGTTCCGTGAAGTTTCGCTCGTCGAGTTCAACCGTGTCTATGAAATGCTTGGTGTCAGCTTCGACAGTTTGAACGGCGAAGCCTTCTATAATGATAAGATGCAGCATGTCATCGACTTATTGGAAGAAAAAGAGTTGCTCGTCGAGTCGGAAGGCGCAATGGTCGTCGACCTCGAAGCAGAAGGAATGCCTCCTGCCTTGATTAAGAAAAAAGACGGGGCGACATTGTATGCAACACGTGATTTGGCTGCTGCCGTCTATCGTCTTGAGACATACGTTTTCGAGCAGGCCTTTTACGTTGTCGGTGGTGAACAGGCCCTCCACTTTAAACAGCTGTTTGCTGTTCTGAAGAAACTTGGCTTTGAAAATGTCGACGGTATGCACCATGTCCCGTTTGGTCTGATTATGAAAGACGGGAAAAAGATGTCGACGCGTAAAGGACGGATTGTCCTTCTTGAAGAAGTGCTTCAAGATGCAATCAATGTCGCGAAACAAAATATCGCCGAGAAAAATCCGAACCTTGCCAATGCCGAACAGACGGCACGCGAAGTCGGTGTCGGTGCTGTCATTTTCCACGATTTAAAAAATGAGCGCATGAACAACATTGAATTTGATCTCGAACAAATGTTGAAATTTGAAGGGGAAACCGGTCCATACGTCCAATATACAAATGCACGGGCAAATTCATTGTTACGTAAAGGCGAATACGATGGATCAGCTTTTGCGGGTAGCGCAGATGACTATTCATGGGGTGTCGTGTCGATGCTGAACCAGTTCTCGGCAGTGATTGACCGGGCGTTTACACGTCGCGAACCATCGATCATCAGCCGTTATGTCCTCGATTTAGCTCAAAGTTTCAACAAATATTACGGACAGGTTCGTGTCCTCGAAGACGATGCGGAAAAACAATCTCGCCTCGCGCTCGTAAAATCGGTTACGATTGTATTGACGGAAGGATTACGCCTGCTTGGTGTCGGCGCTCCTGAAGAAATGTAAGATAAATCAATTAAAGATGGGGTTATCATATGAACAAAGAGACAATGGAACGGTTACAGCACGCATCTACACAAATGAATCAGGAAGACTTGGCTGCATCCATCGCTTTTATTGCTGACTTTCACGGAAAGGTTGCCACGTGGCTTCCGGGTGAATCAGTCGATTTCATCTTAGATTTCGTGACAGCACCAGGAGCCGATCAAATTGCTCCGATCAGCGGTGACGCACTCGATACGAAAAGTAACTTCGAGTTCTTCATGGAAAAAAAACAGACGCGCAAAAAACTCGGTGAGTTATTGGTGTTATGGAAAGCACCTCGTACGAAAGAGACATTGAATCAAATTGATGCCATTGGTCTAAAAAAATGGTTGGCACGCAATGAATTTCGTTCGGAAGACAAGCCATGGGATTATTTGAACCGCCTTCATGTCCTGTTATTCCTCGATCAAATGACTACGGTCATCGATGATCATCAGTTGACGACATTGTATGAGCAACTCGTTCGGAAAACACCGGTACCGACTAGCTTCGTCCGTCGTCAAGGGGAAGTCCGGCGTGTCGTGAATCAGTTCGCCGATAAAACAGAATTTACACAAGTCGATTTAGTTCGCGCTTCACTCGTGCGTTTTCTGTAAAAGAGATGACGACAAAATCCCCCGCTTCATTCACGAACTGTGAATGAAGCGGGGGATTTTTCATGTCAGGTATTCATTTGACTTGATGAAAGGTGATGGTTTCGGCAGTCGTATCGTATAGTAACCATTCGCGTTCGACCAGAACCGGTCCGACGTTGATGGCGTAACGGCCACGTTTGATGGAAATCGGGATATCATGATGAATCGCTAGACGTTTGCCCTCTTTGAATAGTCCGTGCACATGACTGTGTCCAAAAAATAAGAGTCGGTCGGGATAAGCGGATGTATCGGGCGTCAGATCATAGCTCCATTTCAATTGGTCACCATGAATGAACAAAGCGGACGTGATTTGTTTTGTCCGTTCCGACATGCGCAGCTGATCGAGATAACTGGATATCCCTGCTGGAATCAATGAAAACAAGCGTTCTTCCTGGTTTCCAAGCAATGTCTCAAAAAAAAGCAATTTCAAAAAATCCGGATCAAGCGTCACGATTTGTTCGATTTCTTCAAACGTATACCGTTTGGCCCGCTTTTTTCCGATGTGACACTCATGGACATCCCCAAGCGAAAAGACAACGGCTTGCGGAGCCGTCTGTTGAATATCTGTCAACACAGCACGTGTATCGGATAGTGAACTGTGCAAATCCGTGATGAGTGCATACTGCATCTGGCATCGCTCCCTTGTACTAAGAGTATACCCCGGGTTTCAAGCGGCTCATCCTATTTTTGATTAAGCCGGGTCGACCGTGACACCGCGCTCGGCAAAGACCACTTTTGCAACTTCGAGTGCATTGAGGACACGCGGGAAACCGGTATAAGGGACAAGATGCATGATGGCTTCAACAATCTCATTTCCTGTCAATCCAGTGGTTAAGCCGGTATTAATATGAAGGGCAAGCGTTATCCTTGATGGTGGATATACAGCGCAATAAGCATGAAAAAAAATCCCTTTCTCCAATCGGAGTAAGGGGTTTTTTGTACTTAACGGAAATTGAGGAACTGGACGTCGACCGATAATGGTAATTCGCGGACGATTTGCATGACTTGTTGCAAGTCATCGCGCGATTTGCCTGTGACACGGATTTGATCGTCTTGAATCTGAGTTTTGACTTTGAGTTTGGATTCCTTGACGGCATTGTTGATTTTTTTAGCATCATCACGATCGATGCCGCTTTTGAGAATGACGCGTTGACGGACCGTGTTTCCGGCTGCCTGCTCGACTTTTTCGTATTGCAGGTTTTTCGTCGGGACTTCGCGCTTGATGAGTTTCGCTGTCAGGACATCTTTGACTTGATCGAGTTTAAAATTATCATCTGAAATCAGAATCAAATCTTCTTTCTCGAGTTTCATGTCGCTTTTTGATCCTTTGAAATCAAAGCGGTTCGTGATTTCCTTTAAAGCGACCTGCATCGCGTTTTTGACTTCCTCGATGTTGATTTGTGACACGATATCAAATGAATTGTCTTTTGCTGCCATAAGAATCTCCCCTTTCGTTCCACAACCATTTTAACATATTTGTCCGCAGATGCTTTGACTTCGTGTCGAAGTTTCGGCAAAAGAAAATGGAAGAGAAACAGTCGAATCGTTCATCTGTATGAAATTTTGTTATAATGAAAACCATGAAATGAAAGGGGTGCATGGCTTTGAAACAAACAGCAGATATGTTGACGCTCACACCAGAAGAGCTGGATGAGCGGTATGCCTATAAAGGATCAGATTTAGGAGCAACATTTGATGAAAAAACGATACGGGTCCGTTTATGGGCACCGACGGCTGAACGTGTCGTGATTCGTTTGTACCGGACATTGCGGGCAAGGAAAGTTGAAGAACTTGAATTGGCGGCGGATCAGCAGGGGACATTCGTCGTCGAACTGGATCGTGCTGTGTATGAAGGTTACTTTTATACGTTTCAAGCCAGCATCAACGGACAGAAAGTCGAAGCGGTCGATCCGTATGCAAAAGCAGTCGGGACAAACGGTAAACGGGGAGCATTAATCGATCCGTCCACCACTCAACCCGAGCGTTGGATTGAAGAACGCCCTCTCTTCCATTCGTCACAAGATGCCGTCATCTATGAATTACACGTTCGGGACGCGACGAGCCATTCGGCGAGTGGGGTCATCGAGCGGGGAACGTTCCGCGGATTGACGGAAGCCGGGACACGAACACCATCAGGCGGATTGACAGGTCTTGATTACCTGACGGATTTAGGTGTGACACATGTCCAATTGCTTCCGATTTATGATTTCGGTTCAGTGAATGAAGCCGCACCGAACGATCCGGATAACTACAACTGGGGATACGATCCCGTCAATTATTTTGCGCCGGAAGGATCCTATTCGTCGAATCCGGATGATCCGGCAGCGCGAATCCGTGAATTAAAAGCCTTGATTCAAGCCTTGCATGACCGGGGCATTCGTGTCGTGATGGATGTAGTCTTTAATCACGTCTATGATGCGGAAACGGCACCACTTGGCCAATTCGTTCCGGGTTATTTTTTCCGTCAGGCAGCAGACGGAACACTTTCGAACGGGAGTTTTTGTGGAAATGACACAGCATCAGAACGTTTCATGATGCGTAAGTTCATTCTTGATTGCGTGACGTACTGGGCGAAAGAGTATCATCTGGACGGATTCCGGTTCGACTTGATGGGCTTACATGATATCGAAACGATGAATCAAGTCCGCCATGCACTCGACCGGATTGATCCATCGATCTTGATTGTCGGGGAAGGATGGGATCTTGACACACCACTTGCAGCCGATCAAAAAGCCAACTACTTTAATGCGCCGCAGATGCCGGGAATCGCTCATTTCAACAACGGATTACGTGACGGTGTCAAAGGTGACGTTCAGACACCGCTTGACCGCGGATTCATCAGCGGAGCTTTCGAGCGGACAAATGAAGTCAAACGGGGCATTGCCGGAAACGTCTCTTCGCAAGGATTTGCGGATGAACCGAATCAAGTCGTTTCTTACGCGGAAGCCCATGATGATTTAACGATTTGGGACAAATTGTCCGTGTCACGGCCGGAAGATACGGATGAAGTCCGCCGAAAACGACAAATGCTTGCGAATGCCATTATCTTAACCGGACAAGGGATTCCATTTTTACATGCGGGACAGGAGTTTTTCCGGACAAAAAACGGCATTCGGGACAGCTTCAACTCCGGAGAAGTCGTCAATCAACTCGATTATGAACGGGCAGAAGAGTTCCGGTTCGGCGTCGAGTATGTCAAAGGATTGATTGCGCTGCGGCGTCAGTATCCGATGTTCCGTCTCGAAAACACCGCCATGATCCGCAAACATCTCCGCTTCCTCGAAGAAGGAGAAGGCATCATTGCTTACGAATTGAAGCGGACATATGAAGGGTATGTTGAACGTCAGCGGGTGTATCACAATGCGACGGAACACGATGTGACAATCGAGTTACCGGGCGGCGAGTTCGAAATTCTCGTCGAAGAAGGGGTTGTAAAAATCCATGCCCCTCGTCTGCATGAAGAAAAACAGCTTGTCGTGAAGGCTTTGTCGACGACAGTCATTGCCGAACGGAAAGCAGACTATAAAAAATATGCAGTGGCAGGCGGCGCCGCACTGACGATTCTTGGTTTGTTGTATGCAGCGAACAAACGGCGTAAAAATAATAAATGACGAGTCTTAAGCAATGAGGCAATTAGAAGAATCGGAGTTCACTGATGTGGGCTCCGATTCTTTTTTTTTAGAGCCGCATCCCGCAACGTAACAGTCATGTTGCGGTGTCATCATAATGACTTAATGATTTTTCATGTTTGCTGTTTTAATTCAGGGCTTCCGGGAACATACTATAAGTAGTATTTAGAGTGCTGGTTTTTTTGAAAGGATGTATTTTATGTTTGGCTTCAATGATATCTGGAAATTTTTCTTCTCGTTTTTTTTGTTATTACCAATCGTCACGTTAATTCATGAGATGGGGCATTACTTTTTCGCACGTCTGTTTGGCGGGAATATGGAAATCAATATCGGATCGGGGAAATCGTTGTTACGTGTTGGTCCCATCCGCTTGAACCGTATCTATTTCTGGGACGGATGGTGTCAGTATGAGGCCCTTCGTCATGAAAATAAATTTACGAACATTACCGTCTATGCCGGTGGAGCTATTTTTAATCTGGCGAGCATCCTGATTGTAAACGGTTTGATTTATGCGGGTGTCTTCGAGGCTTCGATTTTTACGTATCAATTCGCCTATTTCTCGTTCTACTTCATTTTCTTCTCGCTGTTTCCGATTGATCATCCGAACGGTTATCCGAGTGACGGAAAAGCGATCGTTAATGTATTCCGTTATGGAAAATCAGAATATAACCCCCAATCGTAATCATAAGCAAAATATGCCCTTCTTTTATGCGACCAGCGCACGAAAGAAGGGCATATTGCATCATTTGTCTTCTGAAGATGTATCATCCGCAGAAGAAGAGTCGGATTGTTCTGTTTCTAATTCGACCAGTTTTTGTATCAAAATATGCCGTGGCATGTGCATTAACTGTTCGAGCGGCACATTGAGACGTTTCGAAAGTTCAACAGCTGTATCAGCAGACAGTTGTAGGGGTTTCATAGTGTGTGTACCTCCTTTTTGTTTCCTTTAAGTATACAGGACATGCTCTTCGAGCGCATCGACAGTAGCTAGAAATGAAGAAGGTTGATACCGTAGGGAGTAGGAAGTGATGCGTATGTATAAACCAGCCGCTGAGCTGTTGTTCCATGAATCTGTTTCACTTTTTGACCGATTTGGCGATGATCTGATTTTATACCGGGATCAAGGCGGATTTACAAAATGTGATTTGGATTTGAGAATACGGTGGGAGACAGCATGTGCGTATGTTCCGTTCACGTGGTTCTTTGAGCCGGACGGATACCGTGTGTTCATCGTTTTTGAAGAAACTTCATTGTTTGGTTTACTCGATTTAAGAGACGGACGTCTCCAATATATGAATCGCCCCATCCTCTTTGCTGATGCCTGGTTCAGTAATCTGTATGAATGGCGAGACAATCAGATTTTTATGTACTCGGCTGAGACCGATGTCGTGCGTTATTGTTTTGAAAAACAGGAAGGAACTTTTTCGGATTATGACGAAGCTCCTCTATTAGGACGTTTGATTGAACGGGGGTATCATCCGCAGTATGCGTTCGAACGTCTACTCGCACCTGGAACGATGATTTCCTATGATGTGAATCAATCACGTTATGTCATTTGGGATGCGTTTACGGAACAGGAACAGTTGATTCCGTTTTCCGAGTATGACGACTATTTGTTGGTCGACAGCCGGAAAAATCTGTTTTCTGTCACGGATGCCAATCGATTTTATCTGTACGAAAAAGAGCAACTGAAATTTAAATTTGATGGGTGCCAGTCATCGATCCTGTTAAAGACGGTTTTACTGGATGAATCGGCGCAACGTCTGGCCATCGTCTCGACGTCGGCGAATTTCGGAAATACGTGGCTCCAGATTTTTCAAAAGACGTAAACACATCCTTTGTCGTAGCGGGCGAAGGATGTGTTTCTTGTATAGAGAGAGGAAGATGACAGATGGAACGTTTTGGTCAATACGTAGTGCGTTTTCGAAAAGGCATCAGCGTTACCTGGGTGGTGCTGTTGCTGATTCTTGGTTATTTTGCGGTGCAACTCCCGGATCAGCTGAAGGGAAACGGCTTTACACGGGACGGAGAGTTTCAACAAGTCGAACGCACGTTAGAAAAAGAATTTAAGCAGGACCCACACCAAATCATCGTTTTGTTTGAAGGGAAAACAGAAACCATCCGGCAGGAGATGCAGCGTCACGTCACGGCGTTTCGGACCATCCAAGGAGTGGGACAGGTTATCGGTGCCCAGGAAAATCCGGAAGCTTTAAAAGACGGAAAAGGATATGTCTCGATCGGGATACCGGACATTGACCCTTCCTGGGTGAAGGCGGTGCAGGAAAAACTGGATCCGCAAGACGGCAATACGATTCGACTGACAGGAGAGCCGTTGATCGTCGACGATTTGAATACCGCATCGAAAAATGATTTGGTCCGGGCGGAATTGATTGGCGTACCGGCAGCGTTACTTGTCTTATTTCTTGTTTTCGGGACGCCGCTTGCTGCCATCTTGCCGCTCATCATGGGACTCGTCACGTTCATCTTTGGAGCCGGAACGTTGTATTTCATCGCCGGACAACAGGAATTGTCCATCTTTGTCTTAAATGCCGTAGCGATGATTTCACTGGCCCTCGGAATCGATTTTTCCCTGCTTTACGTCAACCGGTTCCGGGAAGAACGGGCAGCCGGAAGGTCGATTACGGCAGCAGCGGAAGTTTCGGTTGCGACGGCCGGACGATCGATTTTATTTTCCGGGATTTGTGTGTTCGTCGGACTGGCGGGCTTACTTGTCATTGATGTCGATGTGTTTCAAGCAGTTGCGATCGGCACGCTGGTTTCGGTACTGGGCGCCGTCATCAGCGCTGTGACCTTACTTCCGGCCCTGCTCGCACTACTCGGGGGCAGTCTGGAAACAGGGCGGATTTTTAAAGCGGATTCGGAGCAGGGGGAAGTCCGATGGCGTAAGCTCGCCCGGTTCGTCATGAAACGTCCGGTTGCCATCACCCTTTTTTCACTCCTTCTTCTTTTGCCGTGTTTAATTCCGTTGCGCGATTTGGAACTGAACATTCCGCAAGCAAGCGCGTTACCGGAAGATTATGAATCACGCCTCGCTTTTGAAGCGTGGGAAAAAACCTTTGGCGACGATGGGACCGATGCCGTCGTCTTGCTAAAAGCTGATTTTCAAACGGAACAAGGTGTCGAAAAACTGGAAGCGTTGACGACACGACTCGAAGCAGATGACGGAGTAAGCAGTGTCATTTCAGCGACGGCGCTGGCGGAAGCGAATGGACAGACCGTGACCCAGCTTGCTGCGAACGAACAGGGAAAAGAACAGTTGGCGCCTTTGATTGCGTTTGATCAAGGAGTTGCCCGGATCAATGTCAAGCTGACGGGAGATCCGGGAGACAAGAGTTCACAAAAATGGGTCCGCGACGTGCGGGACCAAGGATACCAGGTCGGGGGACCGGCAGCCTTTAATCAGGAAATCTATGATGAAATCTACTCGAAAATGCCGCTCGCGCTAGGTCTTGTCTTACTTGCGACATTCATCATCCTGTTGTTTGCGTTCCAGTCGATTTTGATTCCGATCAAAGCCATCTTGATGAATCTGCTCAGCCTCGGAGCAACATTTGGTCTGCTCGTCATTTTATTTGAATCGGGCTGGGTTTTCCCGGCCGAAACAATCGGTATCTTAACCCCTGTGTTCATCTTCTCGCTTGTTTTCGGATTATCGATGGACTACGAAGTATTCCTCGTCTCACGAATGGAAGAATACTACGATGAGACCGGGGATAATGACCTCGCAACGGAAATGGGACTGGCGAAGACGAGTAAAATCATCACCTCCGCCGCCTTGATCATGATTGTCGTCACCGGTGCATTTGCGTTTACCGGCGTCAGTCCGATTAAACAGCTTGGTGTCGGAATTGCTTTGGCGATTTTCATTGACGCGACGATCGTCCGGATGTTCCTTGTTCCGGCACTGATGAAGCTGTTCGGACACTGGAACTGGTGGTGGCCGGGCGGACGGCGAAAACGAAAATACCGGATCTGATCATCGTTCAGAACATCAGTGAAGCACATCATTAGTCATTTAAAGCAGGGCGGGCGTATACTGACGATATTCAAGTTAAGATTTCAGAGGAGGATATGCTTCAATGGCTAATGAAAAGATGTTTGATACGTTTACACTTCCAAACGGAGTGACCCTTAAAAACCGGATTATGATGGCGCCGATGACGAACTACGCGGCGGAAGAAAACGGTGAAGTTTCAGAAGCGGAGCTTGCATACTACGCAGCACGTTCAGGTGGAGTCGGTGCAGTCATTACAGCATGTGCCAACGTCACAGCAGACGGTCAAGGATTCCCGAACGAGTTTGGCGCAGAGCGCGATGAATTGATTCCGAGCCTGAAACGTCTCGCTACAACAATCCAAAATCAAGGCGCAAAAGCGATTCTGCAAATTTTCCACGCGGGTCGTATGGCACCACCGGAACTCGTCGGCGGACAAACAGTCAGCGCAAGTGCAGTAGCACCAGAACGTGAAGGCGCAATGACACCACGTGCACTGGAAGCAGCAGAAGTCGAAGCGATCATCGAAGCATTCGGTCAAGCAACACGCCGTGCGATGGAAGCCGGATTTGACGGAGTGGAAATTCATGGTGCGAACACGTACTTAATTCAACAATTCGTTTCTCCGCACTCGAACCGTCGTGAGGACAAATGGGGCGGAAGTCTTGAAAAACGTCTTGCTTTCCCATTAGCTGTCGTCGATGCCGTCGAAGCCGTTGCAAAAAAAGATCCATCGTTTATCGTCGGTTATCGTTTCTCACCGGAAGAAGTTGAAAATCCGGGAATTACACTCGATGATACGATGCAACTCGTTGATGCACTTGCGAAAAAAGATCTCGACTACCTGCATGTTTCCGTCATGGACTTCTTTGCAGGATCGATTCGTGATCAAAACGAAACACGTTCGCCAATCAGTCTCGTACAAGAACGTGTCGGTCAACACGTTCCGGTCATCGGTGTCGGTTCACTCCATACACCGGAAGAAGTCGAGCGTTCACTTGAAGTCGTGCCACTCGTCGCTCTTGGCCGTGAGTTAATCATGGAACCAAAATGGGTTGAAAAAGTAGAAGCTGGCGAAACGGAATCGATTCGGACAGAACTCGATCCGTCGGCACAGTCTGAACTCGTCGTGCCGGATGCACTATGGCAGGGAATCACGAGCCGTCCAGGCTGGTTCCCAATCAAACAAACAACAAAATAAGAAATACGAAAAGGAGCAACTCAGAATTCTGAGTTGCTCCTTTTTTAGTGTCAGTAAGCGACTTCACCCATTCGGACACCACAAAAACGGTGCAGTTCAACGGGATGATCCATGTTCGTCCGGTCGAACATATCCTGCAGTAATAACGCACAGATGTAGGCATCTTCCTTCGCATCGTGATGCTTAAAAGATACACCTAAAAACTCCGCCATCGTATTTAGCTTATGGTTCGGCAACCACGGATAAAGCTTCCGTGACAATTTGACCGTACAACCATACTGAAATGTCGGCATTTGATATAAGTCATATTTTTGAACCGCTTTTTGGAGCGCACCCATATCGAAAGCTGCATTATGGGCAACGACGAGCTCGGCCTGTTCAATTAATTCAAACAAGCCGTGTGCCGCCATTGCTTCCGGTAAGGCCGGTGCATCCCAGACGTCACTCGGGCGAATGCCGTGGACACGGATATTACTGGCATCAAAGTCTTCTTCCGGATTGATTAAGACCTGCTTGCTTGTGAGGACTTTCCCAGCGGATAAAACAGACCAGCCAAAGGCACAGATGCTGCGGCTGTTCCGGTTCGCTGTTTCAAAATCAATCGCCAGTGTATAACGTTCCATATCATCTCTCCTTTTTAATCAGCATACCGTATTTCGATTTAGAATGCATGTTCGTCTTTTCGTTTAATCAAAAAGTACGTCTGTCTTTGAGACAGGACGGACTTTTTGATTATTTAGCCTGTACCGCTTTTTCTTGTGCTTCAGGTTCCGTATACGCATCGGGCTTAAAGAGCATGATCCGGTCACGGTAGGCAAAAACGACAGCCGTCAAAACGGCCATTAAATCAGCAATCGGGAAGGCGAACCAAACCCCTTGTACTCCAAAAAAGATAGGTAAAATCAGGACGAGTGGAATCGTATATAAGGTCTGCCGCGAGAGCGACAGGAACAAGGCGATCCGCGCCTTGGCAAGTGATTGATACATTCCGTTGATGATCATCTGAATCCCGTAAACGAATGAAATTGCGAATAAAATCCGCATCGCGGTCGAACCTTCATTGAGTAATGTCACATCTTCCGTAAACATTCCGACCCAAAAACGGGGGAACAGCTGGATTAACAGCCAAAGCGTGATCGACAGGCTCAAACCGTAGCGAATGGCCAGTTTGATTGCTTGTGACATCCGATCAAACTGTTTCGACCCGAAATTGTAGCCGACAATCGGCTGCATCCCTTGGACGATTCCCATGATTGGCATTCCGACAAGTGCCATGAACTTATTGATGACGGCAAAGGTCGCAAGTTCCGTCGTACCGCCGTAGCGGACGAGCATATGGTTGACGGTGATGAATAAAATGGACTGTGACACTTGCATGATGAAAGACGATGAGCCGATCTGTCCCATCCGACCGACCAGTTTGGGATCAAACCGAAAGGCTTCACGGTCAAGGACAAGACTTGTTTTTTTCGCTTTCGTAAAGAAAAACCTGAAAATCAGAACGGAACCGACGATTTGCGCGACGACCGTCCCAAGTGCAGCCCCTTGAATGCCCCAGTCGAGTCCGAAAATAAACAGGGGCGTCAAGACGATGTTGATGGCGACTGTCGTCAGCATGACACGCATCTGATAACTGGCACGTCCTTCTGCCCGAAGCATGGCGCTCGAAGCCATCGTCAACATGAAGAACGGGGAACCGAGTAACAGGACACGGAGGAAATCAATACTGTATGGCATGATTTCCGGTGTGGCACCGAACACCTGTAACAACGGTTCGACGAAGATGAATGCCGTGATAATCGCAAGCATACTGACGACGAAAACGGTCATCAGGACATTTGCATAGGCACGACTGGCACCTGCCAGATTTTTTTGACCAAGCCGCTGAGAAGCAATGGCCGCACCGCCGATTCCAATCGAGTTCGAGATGGCCATCAAGACGAGCTGAACGGGGAACGCAATGCCGACAGCCGCGACGGCAACCGTCCCGATTCCTTGTGCCACAAAAATCGTATCGACAATATTATAGAGAGCAGTCACAAGCATCCCGATCATCGCCGGGAGCGACAGGCCGATCAGGAGTTTGTTGATGGGTGCTTCTCCCAAACGAGCCGTATTTTTATTCATCATCAGGAGAGCCTCCTTTTTTTCAAAACAGGGATATGGATTTTCATTCAGATTAGTCGCTTCGACAACCGGATGCAAGTAATCGAATCAGGCAATGTGCAAAACGATTAAAAGACACTCCGCCGATTGAAGACGAAGTGCCTGTTTGACATAACACGACCGGTTAAGATGGCGTCGGAAGATATCCTTTTGAATATTCAAAAGCGATGAAGAGAATTGCACCAAGAGCCAGATAAGCGAACAACGTAATCGTCTGTTGTTTTTTCGGCATTTGATGGTATTCAACTGATTTTTCAGCTTCGAGTAACGGTTCAATCCGCTGGTCCAGTCGACGCAACAAGGCATCGTAATCATTAGCCGAATCATATTGGTAACGAAGCAAGTCATCGGCAGCACTTTTCGCTTCTTCCGGACTTGCACTCCGTAAATCCTGGAGGTCGTGTCGGAGTGACCAGGCGATCGGATCATAGGTCGAAACGGGTGCATCGTCCGGTTCGTCGACGGTCGAGTCCGTCACAGTTTCCGTTGCTGCCAATTGTTCCTGTTCGACTTTCGCTTGCAGGACACGGCTGCGTGCAGCACGGTATAACATTAAAATCGATTTATTGTCTTCGTATTGTTTCGCAAAACGGTATCGCTTCCAGACGGCACTTCCGCCGAGAAACGCGATCAATAACAAGATGATGCTGAAGTGTGTCACACCGTATGCAATCAGGGCGGCGAGACCGGCGACCCAAACGACAATCGGCAGACCGGCTAAAATCCGTCCGCCGTCAAGCGGACTGACGGGCAACAGGTTGAACAGGTTCAGCAAGGCCCCTAAATGGAAGATGACAAGCCAAAAATCGTTTCCCGTCACGGCGTATCCGATCAAAAGCGGGATGAGGGAGAGTAATCCGGCAAGCGGACCGCCATATGCCAAAATTGCTTCTTGTTTCGGGGTCCGGAACGTATCCTTGATTCCGATGACAGCTCCCATGAACGGAACGAAAATCGCCGGTCCGGTCTTGAAACCAAGCCGTTTGGCTGCTGCGAGATGCCCCATCTCATGAATGAACAGGAGATAAAGCAATCCGACACCAAACCAGACGCCAAAAATTTGTGCATAAAACAATAACGAGATACCGAACGAGATTAGCGTCCCGCCGAATTTAGAGAACTTTAAGAGAGCGAGCAGCACTTTACCTTTTGAGAGCAAAAATGCTCCGGCGACGGCTAAGCCTCCCCAACGTTTTTTATCCATCGTTCATAACCTTCTTTCATCATCTGACTCCTGTCTCTAGTGTACGCCAAAAGACGGGGGAAGGTTTCATTTCAGGTGTTCAATGGAAGGTGATGTAAAAACAACTTCCGCCACCGGGACGAGCTTCACTGCCAACGGACAGATGATGATGTTCCGCCAGTGCAGCAGCAATCGACAGACCAAGACCGCTGCCGGACCGGTCACGGGCTTCATCGAGCCGGTAAAACCGATCGAACAGACGCTTGCGCTGCTCCGCAGATAATGAGGTTCCACGGTCAAGCACTTCGAGCCGGTCCGGTCGAAGACGGATTTCCGGATCTTTGGCATATTTGATCGCATTATCGATGAAAATCGTCAAAATTCGGACAAGTGCTTCATGATTCGCTGTGACGGTTCCGATGGCATCGACTGGAATAGCAGTGTCATAGGCATGGTGCATCCGGTCCGCGACTTCCGTCCCGAGCTGCTTCAAGTCAACCGTCTCCGTCGTCGTTTCACCATAGCCGAGGCGGGATAATTCGAGCATCGGTTCAATCAGTCCACTCCGCATCGTGTGCGTTTCGTTCAGAATGTTACTGATGGATTCTTCGAGGACATCAGGATTTGTCTTGCCCCAGCGCTTCAGCAGTTTCGCATACCCTTCGATGACGGTCAGCGGCGTCTTCATCTCATGCGAGACATCCGCGACGAACTGCCGTTGCTGTTCCATTGTTTGATCGACACGTCCGATCATCCGGTTAAAGACTTTTCCGAGCTGTCCGATTTCATCATTTTGCTGTTCCGGAACAGTCTCAAGTGTACCGGAGTCGGAAATCCGTTCCATCGTCTGACCGAGTTGACGAAGTGGACGCAACGTTTGATAGGCGATGAAAAAACTGCTGAGAAAAGCGATGATGACGGCGACGATCAGGACGATCGAGAAGGCGAAAATCAGCGTCGAGACCGTATCGTCCACCGTGTCGTCTTCAAACAGATACGCCTGATCTTGATGGACGACGCCAAACCAGTTACCGGATTTGAACGGTTCGTCGCGGTTTGTCGGAATGCCGGGAAGATCGCGTGCCCGGACATCGCCGTTGACCGTCGCGGAATCGTCATCCTCTTCATCGTTTGCAATCACCCAACGTCCGTCGTTACGGGACAGGACGACGGAATCTTCATGAAGTGTCAATAATGCCCGGGTCGTCGAATCATCTTCCATCAGCTCCTCGGCCTGCTCGAGTTGTGTGAAACGGGATTCGATTAAATGGTCACGGACGACATACGTGACGACTAAAAAAGACAACAGCAATAAAAGGGTCGTGAACAACGTCACCGATAACGCAAGTTTGGTTCGTAACTTCATCCTTTCTCCTCCCTTAAAACATAGCCAATGCCACGAACGGTCTGAATGAGGGGAGACTGGCTGCGGTCCATTTTTTTGCGTAAATACCTGATGTAGACATCGACGATATTCGTTTCCCCGAAATAATCATAACCCCAGACCCGGTTAAGGATTTGCTCACGGGTCAAGACGTGTTCCTTGTTTTCCATCAGATAAGACAACAAATCAAATTCACGTGGCGTCAAATCAAGCGGAACATCGCTTCGAAACGCTTCATGCCGGTCCAAATCGAGTAAGACATCGGCGTAATGCAGCTGATTGGTTTCGACCGCTGTACGTATCGTCAAACGGAGTAACCCGCGGATCCGTGCCAACAGTTCCTCGATTTCAAACGGTTTCGTCACATAATCATTGGCACCGAGATCAAGACCGGCAACCTTATCATACACTTCGCCTCGTGCCGTCAACAGGATGACGGGAACCGGATTATTTTTTCCGCGAAGCCGCCGAAGCACCTCGAAGCCGCTGAGCTCCGGCATCATCACGTCAAGTAAGACGAGATCGATGTCGTTCTCAGCAGCTGCTAAGCCATCTTTACCGTTGAAGGCGACCTGCGTCGCGTATCCGGCGTGGTTTAATTCCAGTTCAAGTAGGCGGGCGATTTTTGAATCGTCCTCGACGATTAAGATGGTCGGTGCCATAGACTTCCTCCTTACGACTGTTCGTCGATTTCTGTCACTTGCTTAGATCCGTTCAACTCCAGTTCGACTTGTGAACCAACCTGTACATCATTATCCTGTTCCATGTTTTGCGCACGTTCAAACGTCACATTTTTACCGTTTTGTTCAATGACGACTTGTGTGTCCGTCACACGGATTAATGCACCACGGATGTCTTGATCTTCCGCATCTTCACGGTCGAGCTCCCGGACGAGACCGGCTGCTGTCAGTTCAAGTTTGACGGTATCACCGGCTTGCGCTTTGTCGATCTCTGCGCGCTCGCTGAAGCGGTACGCTTGATCCGAACCATTTTGAGTCAAGACGATTTGTTCATTGGACAACTCTTTGACGACACCGGTGACTTCATTGCGGTCATCGTCGGATGAATCGTCATTTCGATCATCCCGGTCGTCATTTCGATCATCTTCCCGTTCAAGTTCCCGGACAAGACCGTCCTGATTGAGTTCAAGTTTAATCCAATCACCGGGCGTAGCTTGTTCGATTTCAGCAGATGAGGCAAACGAATACGATTGATCCGAACCATTTTGTGTCAGTGTCACCGATGTGTCGGATACTTCTTTTAACGTTCCTTCTATTTCTTGATCATCATCCCGGAATGAGCTTGGAAGCGACTGTTTGACGTTACTTGATACTTTTGTTGAAGCCGCTTCGACTTTTTGTTCCACTTGTTCTGAAGTTGTGACCGTTGAATTGACGAGAGAATGTCCCGGACCGGTGAAAAGTAAGAAGGCGCCGGCCCCCGTCAAAACGGTTCCTGTGATGGCGATTGAAGCAAGACCGCGTTTTACAAAATTCTTTTTTGGCTTATCCGTACGTTTTTCGTTTGTCATGATGATTTCCTCCTCAGTAGTGGTAGCTGCTTTTCTTATTCTTAGAATAGCGCCCGCAAGTGAGAGGAGACTGAGGATTAGATTAAAATTTGATGAGAAATCAAATCGATTTGATGAAACGGGCAGGATTCCCGCCGACGACAGTGTTTGGGGCGACATCTTTGACGACGACACTTCCGGCCGCGATGACGGCATTGTCCCCGATCGTTACGCCCGGCGTGATGACGGCACGTCCGCCGATCCAGACGTTGTCGCCGATGACAACCGGTTTCCCGAATTCATAACCGCTGTTGCGTTCGACGGGATCTAAAGGATGCGTCGCTGTATAAATGTGGACGCCCGGAGCGAGCATACAGTTGTCGCCGATTGTAATCGGACAAATGTCGAGCAGAACACAATCGTAATTGGCATAAAACCGCGCGCCGAGCGTGATGTTGTAGCCGTAATCACACTTAAAGGACGGTTCGATATAAAAATCTGTCTGCTCAATCTGGAATAATTCCTGGAGGAGCGACTTTCGGGCAGGCAACTCTTCGATGCTGAGTTGGCTAAATTGATGGCAAAGCATCTGGGCCCGTTTCCGGTCAGCGACCAGTTCCGCGTCACCGGCTAAATACAATTGACCTTGAATCATTTTTTCTTTTTCCGTCACATCAATCATCTCCTATCCTATGTATATCTTCATTAGACTAAACCAGGCAGGGAGAAGCAACTCATAACAAAAAAAACAGCCTTGATGTCGCCATCAAAGCTGCCGGGTTGAAAAAATTGAATTAAGCGAGTTCGATTCCGCCTGTGACACCATAAATTTGCGCCGTCACATAACTGGCATCATCCGAAGCGAGGAAGACATAGACGCTCGACAGTTCGACCGGTTGGCCGCTCCGTTTAAGCGGTGTTTCCTGTCCGAATTCCGGAATGTTTTCGCTTGGTTGACCACCTGAGATTTGCAATGGTGTCCAGATTGGACCCGGTGCGACCGAGTTGACGCGGATGCCTTTTGGCGCGACTTGTTTCGCAAGTCCGCGCGTGAAGCCGTTGATGGCAAATTTTGTTGACGCGTAATCGAGTAAGTTCGCACTTGGGTTGTAGCCTTGAACCGAAGTCGTCGTAATGATGGAAGCCCCTTCTTTTAATAACGGAAGGGCAGCTTTAACGACCCAAAACAGTGAAAAGACGTTGATTTCATATGTTTTGCGGAGCTGTTCCGTCGACAGGTCCATGATGTCCTCGACAGCTTGTTGTTTACCGGCGACGAGTGCCAAAATATCAATTCCGCCAAGAGATTCGTGTGCTTCTTTGACGAGTTGTTGACAGAATGTTTCGTCACTGAGGTCACCGGCAAGTAAGTATGCCTTTTGACCGGCTGCTTCGACGAGTGCTTTGACTTCTTCCGCGTCTTGCTGTTCTTCCGGAAGATAATTGAGGAACACATCGGCACCTTCACGGGCATAAGCAATGGCAGCGGCACGGCCGATTCCGGAATCGCCTCCTGTGATTAAGGCTTTTTTCCCTTTTAATTTACCGGATCCTTTGTAGCTTTCTTCACCACAATCGGGAACGGGTTCCATTTTTGCCTGGACAGCCGGCGCCTCCTGATATTGTTTCGGGAAGTCATCATTGAAATATTGTGTAAGTGGATTGTTAGACTGTGACATGAATTGATTCCTCCTGTGATAGTGGTTTCGTTTGCATAAGAAGTATGTTCCCTGTCACTTCACGTCTAAACGTCAATTGGTTAACCGAGTGAAGTTTTTCTCAGTTGTGGAAGGAGACTGGGCAAAGCAGCCGCAACAGATTATCGGAATCGACCGGATGAAAAATAAAAAAATCGGAATCCACAGGTGTGGACTCCGATTTGAAAAGAGAGGGGGAAGGCAATGCATTAAACGCGTTCCGATGTCAGCTCATTCATGCCTTGTAAAGCTGCTTGGTTCAGTAAGTTCCACGGTTTGTTGTAATGGGGCTGGAAGAAGAAGTCGACGAAAGCCAATTCTTCGAGCGTCATGTCGTTTTGAATGGCTACCGATAACGTGTTCATGGCTTGTGTCAAATCAACTTTTGAGATAATCTGCGCCCCGACAAGGCGGTGAGTCGTTGTTTCATAGACGAGTTTCAATTGGACATTTTCAGCTGTCGGCATGAACTCAGGACGGTAGGCATCCTGAACCGTCGTACTCGCTACTTCCAAACCGAAGAATGGAGCGGCATCTTCCGTCAGACCGGTCGAAGCAATGTTCAAGTCATACAAGCGGAGACCGGATGTACCTTGCGTCCCCTGGTAACGGATTGTCGGAGCAAGCAGGTTTTTCCCGACAAGTGTCCCCATACGGACGGCATTCGTTGCGAGTGGAATATATGCATGTGTCCGGGCCGGATTGTAATAGACGGCACAGCTGTCACCGGCAGCAAAGATGTTCGGATTACTTGTCCGCATATATTCGTCGACGATGATGGCACCGTTCGGTAACATGTCGATTTGTCCTTTTAACAATTCCGTGCTTGGTCGGAAACCAACACAGAGAATGACGAGATCCGTTTCAAACGTTCCTTTATCCGTGACGACTTGTGTGACGTTTCCATCAACACCGGTAAAGCTTTGAACAGTCTGGTTCAGTTCCAAACGAATGCCGCGATCCGTCAATTCGTTTTCGATGATGTCGGTGAATGAACGATCCAGGTATTTATTTAAAATCCGGTCGGCACTGTCGATGAACGTGACGTCTTTACCGTATGCTTCAAACGCTTCAACCAGTTCGGCACCGATATAACCGGCACCGACGACTGTGATTCGCTGGGCATCCGTCGCTTTTTTGATGATTGTTTGGGCATGGTGATAGTTTTTACAAAGCTCGATTTGATTGAGTTCAATACCCGGTAACATCGGAATGATCGGCCATGAACCCGTCGTCATGATCAATTTATCGTACGTATCATAAACGGTTTCACCCGTTACGAGGTTTTTGGCAACAATCGTTTGATTCGTGCTGTCGATTTCGAGAACATCATGTTTTAAGCGCATGTCTGCACCAAGCTCAGCCAGTTCATCCGGTGAAGAATAAAACAGCGACTCCGCATGCTCGACGACGCCACCGACGTGAAGCGCGATACCGCAAGAGAGGAAAGAGACGTTATCGTTTCGTTCATAAACGGTGATATCCAATTGCTCGTGCTGTGAAGTCAATTCTTTAACTGCTGCTGTTCCTGCGTGTGTACAACCGATGACTGCTACTTTCATGAGTAAAGTCCCCTTTTTGTTTTGTTTGTGATAAAAATCACATTCATTTGATATCCTTAGTGTATTACTTCACAAAGTGGTTTTCAAGTTCTTTGTTCAATATTGAGCAAAGATTTGTCTAAAATGTGAATGAGTGAGCAAGTGAGTGTCGTCTATATCAGTTTTGTTAAAAACGTGTAAAACTGTTTCAGTTTCTGAAGTTCAGGTTATAATGAAAGGGACAACAAAACGAAAGGGTGGAAACCGATGGACACCGAGAGGACCGATCATCTATTCAGCTTACCTGATTTTTAGCAGCGCCAATCTTCATTGAACAGGAAGGTAATGGCTTGAAAAAAATCAGGGAGAGCGAAAATAGATGAATACCCAAACGGGACAATTACATCCTCTCCCATGGAAGATACGGGAGAGGACAACACATGAAACGAATTATTACCATCTTAGCCGGAACGCTGCTTATGGCGTTTGGCTACTACACCTTGAATGAACAATTTGGTTTGGCAGAAGGCGGATTTATCGGGTTATCATTGCTCGGACGCTACTTTTTTGACATCAATCCATCGATTTCGATGATTGTACTCGATATTCCATTTTTTATCGGAGCACTCTATTTTAAAGGCAAACGGTTTGTCGGGGAAGCGCTGATTTCAGCAAGCGCCTTGTCTCTGTTTTACGAAATGTGGTACCGACTGGATCTGTTTCATTTTCCGGAACAGGCCTGGCCGGCAACGCTGATTGCGGCCGTCGCAAGCGGTATCGTGACCGGATATGGTCTCGGACTCGTCTTGAAAAGCGGCGCGGCAACAGGAGGCGACGATTTATTGTCGATGGGTCTCAGTAAGCTGACCGGCTTATCGATCGGGACGATTTTATTTAGTCTTGATGCCGTGGTCCTTGTCATCTCACTCGTCTATCTGCCGTTGAGCTTAACGTTATATACGTTGCTTGCCG
This sequence comes from Exiguobacterium sp. Helios, assembly GCF_014524545.1. NCBI lineage: Bacteria > Bacillati > Bacillota > Bacilli > Caryophanales > Exiguobacterium > Exiguobacterium sp. Helios. Next base: position 38,686 of record NZ_CP053557.1, on the reverse strand, counting down.
TCGCGATTGCGGGGCGTGTTGTTTCAGTGATGACGCGTGAACCGGTTGAGGTAGCAATTCCGGTAACAGAGTTGAAATGAACCAAATCAAACCTTCCTGACATCAGGAGGGTTTTTGTTTTAGGATAATAAGAGAAGAAGAAAGGAGCAAAATCAAATGATCAGACAAGCGACTGCGAATGACGCGGATCAAATCGCGCCGTTGATTGAACAGGCGATTCATGAAATTGCCGAGACGCTGACCGGAACGCAGGAGAAGGAATTAATTTTGGAGCGGCTCGAGCTGTTTGTTACGCAAACCGGAAACCGGTTGAGTCACGAGAATATCCTTGTCAAAGAACTCGACGGACGTGTCGTCGGCATCGTCATCACGTATGCCGGATTTGATGCAGCGCGGTTGGATGAACCGATTAAGCGTCAGCTCCGCGAGTGGACAGGACAGGACGTGCAAATTGATCAGGAGACGGAAGGTGATGTCTTTTATCTCGATACGTTATCCGTTGATGCAGCATACGGTGGAAAGGGAATCGGGTCTGAACTATTGCAGGCAGCGGCGGACGAAGGCGAACGGCGTGGATTACGGGCCTTTACGTTAAATGCGGATCAGACAAATGCGGGGGCGCAACGATTGTATCGACGTCTTGGATTCGTACCGGTCAAGACGATTGAAATCAGTGGTGGACAATTTGACTATATGGAACGACCGTATTCAACTTGAATGACGAGGGAAGTGCTTCGAATTCGTTTTAAGATTCGTTGATACGCAGACAAGACTTCGCTTTCCGCTTTTCCCGCAGGAGACTTCGTGTTGTCTGCTTCTCCATGACGTTTTGTTAAGCTGTTAAGATCGATACAATAAGAATCTGGATTCAAAAAATCACTCGCTTCACGCGACTCCTACAGGAAAACGCGTGAAGCGAGTGATTTTTTTACGTTAAGCTTAATTAGGTGGCGATGATTTGTGATTCGTTGGAGTCGACCGGATCCATCACTTTAAAAAACGTTGTAACAGAACGGATTCGACAGGCGTAATCTGCTCTTCCAAACGAGAAGCTGCACACAACCGTAAACAACCCTTAAATCCGGTGACTTTTCTGATGCGCTTAAAGTAACAGACACGGTACAAATGACTGAGGATGAAGCGGGAAATACGTTCTGCCGGGTTTCGTAAAGACATTCGTCCTCCGTAGCGAATCAATAAAAAAGTACGGGCGACGTCCATCAGTGGATTGCCGATAGAGGCATCCATCCAATCGATAACGTACAGTTCTTCTTTTACGAGTAATAGATTATATGGATGAAAATCGCCATGACACAAAGCAGTGCCTCCTACTAGCCTATCATGATCAGGATACCGTTCCTGTAAAAGCGGTAAGCCGGCAATGGATAATGCATGAAGAAGTTTTTGTGATATGACCATTTTTGTCATGTAACGCCAAATCCTAAACGGATGACATTGCATCAGGTCACCGAGCGGTTCCCCTGACAGATACTCCATGCGAATGGATCGATTGACACAGTCATAGACTTGAGGGGTCATCGGAAAATTATGACGAATCCGTTGATGATTTTGAAATTCCTGTTGAATGGCAGCGAATGGAATAGAATCGTGAAACTGTTTTCGAACAATCGTCTCGCTTTCTTTCTGGATCATCGCCGTATTTCCGCTTCCAATAATACTCATCCAAATTCGCTCCTTAACGTAAAATTAACCGATACAACCGTGCATCCGCATCTTCCGGCTCAAACCGCCGATCACTCGTGAAATGGAAAACTTCCGTTGCTTCAAGCGGCACATCCGCTGCCCTTAACCGTTCCAGCAATCGACCGGTCAGGTAGACTTCCTGTGATTTCGGCTCTGCCCGCCATTTACTTACAGATCCAATCGGAACGATGGTGGCAGCCGGTCGTTTCATCAAAAACTGCCGGTCCTCTTCGTCGGTGAAGACGGTTGCTGACGCCGGTAACTCGGTGATCGCTTCCGCCAGCTGAAGCGTTGCCGGCTGAGCAGTCGCCTGTTCATACAAGGCAATGCTGCCGATTACCAACTGGATGCATAAAAACGGAACGAGCCACTGGATCGATAAGTGCCGTACGAACAGGATGACGAGAAGCAGGACAAGCGGTAAGACATGCCGCGGCTTGTCGATATTTTGCGCGAACCAGACCCAAAGAAAATAACCGATCCCGGTTACAGACCACCAAAGTGAAAGCGGACGGATCCGTTGAGCGCATAAGAATAAAACAGACGCAAGACCGAGCCAGGTCGCCAATCCGAATCCATGCCAGATCATTTGTTTTAGTGTTAATCCAAGTCGTTCGAGCAGCGAGGCTTGATCCGTTTGTGCCGTCCCTCCCCAGTCCGAAAAGTGTCCTGTCACGAAACTGAGCGACAATTGGGCAAAGGAGGCTGGTCCGCCGACAGAGAAGGCAACCGGCAACAACCAGGCGAGTTGAGCAAGCAGGAGAACGGCGGTTTCCGATACAAATTGCCATGCATCACGACGTGACTGCCACAGTAAAAACAAGAGGATGATGCCGAACGGCGCATATGACAGCCGGGTCGCCATTAACAGTCCGAACAGGAGGTACGGCAAAAGGCGGAAACGGTTCTGCCGGGCCTGTTCAACACTCCACATGAACCAACAGAGTACACCGAGTGCGAGACCGTCCGACATACCGGTTGCAGACAACGTGACAAGCGAAGCAATCGAGACGACTGTAAACGCGCTGAGCAACCGAACGGTGTCGAGGGAACAGCGTTTGAATAAAAGATACAACGGGATGACACCACTTGCGAGACCGAATGTCGAAATCATACCAAGTGCACGGACCGGATCGACACCAAGCCGCGCGAGACCGGTCGCGAGTAAGATGAAAAACGGGTATCCGGGGAAGTGCGGTTGCAGATTGGCCAAATCGTATTGACCGACAGCCAGTGTGAAATTCGCAATGTCGTAGCTTGCCACAAACGGACTGACGAATGCCAGACGGATGCCGGTGAACCCGAACAATAACAGACAAGCGATGAAAAAAAGCGATCGTCCACGTCGATGTGGATGACCGCTCCGAACCGTCATGAGACCTCCTGCAGTTTCTTAGCGGTTTTTGACGTCCGATTTTGACGTGTTAACATAAAACCGGCAAAGGCGAAGTATCCCCACCACGCGATGACCTGCTCGATGGATGGGTTGTGGCTGTAGCCGAACATCGCACCCATGAACGTGCCGATTTGTCCGCTGATCAAAGTCGTATTGCCCGTGTCCCGCAAATACTGGACTTGATCGATGTAGTGTTCCGGCATGAAAGCGACGATATTGTAAAGCGCAGCCGGTGTTCCGTCCGCATTCGTCAACAGACTGCCGAGCAAGCCGAGATCCTGGAACCGGCCAATCGTTTGCACAAGCATGCCCGCTGCAATGAATAAAATCAAGACGCCGGTCACTTGGAAAAAGCGCTTGACGGGAATCTTCATCGTCCCGGAAACGAACAGGTAACCGAAAATCAAGGCGAGCAGGAGACCGGAGACGGCACCGTAGCTCGTCAGGACTTTTTCGATTTCACCGCCGGAAATCGCGGCGAAGAAGAAGACCGTTTCGATCCCTTCCCGGACGATGACGAGGAACGAATGGACGATCATCGTAATCGCACTGCCGGTCGAGACGGCAGCCGCGACTTTCGCCTGTGAAGCCTGCTGGTTCTCTTTCGCCTCCTTGCCCATCCAAAGGACCATGTGCGTCAAGAGGAAAACCGAGATGATCATGATTCCAAGACGTAAATACGTATCGCTGCCGAAGCTTGCGAAACTCGTAAAGACGACCTGGAACAGGAAGGCGACACCCAGACTCGCGAGTAAGGCAAGTCCAACACCGGCGTAGACCCATTTTTTATATTGTGGTGCATTGAGCCGATCGAGATAACCGAGAATCAAGCCGACGATCAGGACGGCTTCGAGACATTCGCGAAGGGTGATTAAAAACGCCTGAAAATCCATGTGTCTTCCTCCTTATTGAGCGCGTCGTTTCTTACGCTGACCGATGATGACGATGACGATTAAGATGATGACGAGACTGATGGCGACCGTTTTCCAAATATCGTCCGTTCCGAAAGACTGACCGAAAATCGAGTCTTCTTCATCGAAGACACCGGTCTTTTCCTCACCCGGCAAAATGAATAACGGTGTGACCGTCTCTTCAATCTGTTTGATGTTTTGGTCAAACGCTTTGCGGTCACTTGCTTTTTTACCGACTCCGAACAATCCGGGGTTTCCAAGAGCAGCAAGCGAATCATCAAATGCAGTATACAAGGAATCACTTGTCTTTGCACCCTCGCTTTCCTTAACATAAGGGGCGAGGACGTCATATGTGCCGCGTGCCTTCGCGAGCAACAATTTCGCTTGGCCAAAGTCATCGAATTGTTCCTGTGCGAAATGCAGACGGCGTTCGATATTTTGACGTAAAGCGACGCGATACGCCTGTTTGGCTGCTGCTGCATCTTGGTCTGCCAAAGCGGAATCAATTTTTTCCTTCGCTTCCGGGAAGTATAGCGTGAATTCTTTATCGTAAGCGTCAATCGTCTCCCGCGCTAATGTGTAATCTTTTTGGTCGAGTTGTTCTTCAAACTGTTTATAGGCTTCCGCGAACGCCTCTTTTCCCGGATCCCCGTAGCTGTAGGCAGATGCCGACAGCGGCGCGGTCAACAGGATTAAGAAGGCAATCATGGTCAATACAAGCGGTTTTTTCATCCAAGATGCTCCTTTCGTTCAAAACGTTCTTCAGCGGATAAGCGGACGACGGGGCGACGCCATTCCCGATAAATCGCAGGTAAGACACGCTGGACATAATTCAAACGGATAAAGGACTTACCGGCTTCGCGCACACGGTAACGAATCGGAACTTCGTGCAACCGGAAGCCTTTCCGGACAAGGTTCAGTGTCAGGACTTGAGCGTAGTTGTAGTCGTGGATGATTTCTGCATGGTTACACGCTGCACGGGAAAAGGCCCGCATCCCGCTTTGTCCGTCATAAATCCGCTGTTTCAGCAACAGACACTGTAACCAGGTGAAAACATGATTTCCAATATAGCGGTACAGGCGCATCCCGTCAACGGTCCCTAAGAAACGGGAACCGAACACATAGTCCGCTTTACCCGCGAGGATCGGTCGGACGACATCCGGAATCTGGTCAGCCGGATATTCATTGTCCGCATCGATCATGACCGCGACGCTTGCCCCATGCTCGTAAGACCGGAGCAGTCCTTCGCGGACAGCCGCACCGAGTCCCTGGTTGTCGAAAAAGCGATAGACGTGTGCGCCGTGGCGCCGTGCAATGTCCGAGGTCGCATCCGTCGAACCGTCATCAATGACGATGGTCTCGACGGGAAGCCCGTCAATTTCAGCCGGAATGCGTTTTAAGACAAGCGGCAAGGAGACTTCTTCGTTATGGGCCGGAAGAAAGACGACGATTTTTTTCATGAGGATTCCTCCTTAAAGGCTTCCGTCAGTAAGACACCGCGGCTGTCGTGCGGGATAGCAGCACCAAGCAACTTCGTAATCGTTGGTCCAAGTGACAGGATATGCCGGTGTGTATCAACTTTCAGACCGGCATGGACGTGTTTGCCGTACATCCAGAACGGAACAAACCGTTCTCCTTCATCGAGATGACCGTGACCGCCGATTCCGTCGGCTTGTCCGTGATCCGCCATGACAATCAGTGTTGCATCGTCGAGCTTACCAAGCCGGTCCAAATCGTCACAAAACTCAGCCAACAAGGCATCCGCCTCTTCGATTTTTTGCACATATTCGGAATAAAGGGTGCCGCGGCTGTGACCGGTCTGATCGGTTCCGATCAATTGAATCGCCAGTAAATCCGGATCTTCGTCCCGGACGATCTGTTTGGCGCGGTCGATGATGTTCCGGTCGGCGATATCGTTATGCATGACGGCTGTCACGGTATGCACGTCTTTAGAACCGAACGCATCGACGAGATGGGCGATACCGAGAATCTTACCGGTCTTGCCGACGTCACGCAGTCGATCGAAGACCGTGTCTGTTTTGACACCGGTCGTGTTCCAGACCATGTTCGAATGGATCCCGTGTTCTTCCGGTCGTGCGCCTGTGAACATCGAGCTGAAGCAGACGACGGTCCGGGCCGGATAGACCGTCTCCATGTTCGTATACTCCGTTCCTTCCTGGCGCAATCGCTCAAGGAAAAAAGTGTTTGCTGCCATATAACGATCTTTCCGCATGCCGTCGACAATCAGGACATAAACTTTCGACGAACCGGGAACCGGTGCATCGACGGTCGACTCCGTCGGTAATTTCGGTTTCCAATCAAACAGATAATGATGCAGGATCCAAGCGAACAGGAACAGTCCGAGCGGAAACCAGAGATAAGACCAGTCAAGCGTCTGTTCGATTGAAGCCGTTTGCCAATAGGCAAGCAACAATCCGACTTTCGGCAGTTGTTCCTGGGCGTTTCCGCTTGTTGAGTCACTGTTCTTTAGAACGAGCTTCCAAAACCGGGTGAAATTCAACCAGTCGGTCCCGATCCGGAGATGATAATAAATCGTTCCCCAGAAAAAGACGGTAAAGAAGAAGTAGAGACCGGCGCCGTACGCGAATAGCGGGAGCAGACGGGAATCCGTTCCTTCTATAAATAGCCAGACAATCAAAGGCAGCCAAAGATAGTTCCGTAAAAATAACGGGAAATCAAACTTCCAATATAAAACGAGCAGCGGCAGTGTCACGAGGAAACCGAAGCCGGCACCGCTGAGTGAACCTTGAACTAAAAGCGTATAGCTCAGGAAAACACCCAGTGTAAAAATCGGTGTGAAGGGTTTACCTTCATTCAGTAAGTTCCACATCCGTGCGGCAACTTTTTCAAAGCGGGAAGCACTTTTCATGCAGGTCATCCTTTCGTGTTGTGCTTCTTGAACTGGGAAAACAGTAATTGAACCGTCTTAAAATGACGGATGAGTACATAAACCGGCGCTAAAAACGCAAACGCGTATTTAAAGAGATGGGTCATCAAGGCAAGCTCATACGGGTTCGGAACACCAGACAGGTGCAGGACGGTTCCCATGGCAAGTTCATACGTCCCGAGCCCGCCCGGTGTGAATTGGGCGATGCCGGACAGGACCCCGGCGCTCATCGCGACGAGAATGACGGGAAAAGGAACGGTCACTTCGGCGCCTTCGAAAAGACAAGCGACGGCAACGGATTCAAAAACCCAAGCGAGCAGACCGTATCCGATTAATGCCGGCATCGCTTGGATGAATCTGCGAACGAGCAGTAAGAGGACGAGACCTCCTGTGAGTGCCAAGGCAGCGACCCAAACGGTTTGTCCTAATAATACCCCGGCCGCCACGAAAAGACCGAGTACGGATAGGTCGATCCCGCGTTGTGCGACCAAAATGGCGGTCGTCCGTTTGAGAGGACTGCCAATGGCACGGGCTGTCAACAAGCGGACCGCTTCCCCAAGCTTGACGGGGGATAGATGATTAACAGCCAGTCCGATATAGAGACTCGTCAGATAGACAGCTGTCGGAGCCGTTTTTTCATCGGCTGTCCGCCAGGCAATCGCCCGGACATAAAAAGCAAGTGCGTAGCTGAACGTTGCGGCCAGCGTCCAGTAAGAAGTCGTCAATGTTTTGATATAGCGCCAGGCAGTCGGCAGTTCCAAGCCGAATCGCAGAAGTAAAAAAAGAGCTGCCAACGTCAAGAAGACGCTCGCAACTCCACGGATCACCGACGTTCGAGATGCCATGTGATCATCCGTTCGATTCCATCAGCGAGCGTAAAGGAAGGAACGTAACCAAACGTCTGCCGGGCCGCCTCGGTATTACTCCAAGTCATTGAGACATCGCCTGGTCGGGCCGGTGCCGAAATGACAGGTACGTTAAACCGTTGCCCAAGTAACATGGCGATATCATGAACCGATTCCGGACGATTGGCACCGAGATTGAAGAGGCCTGTCGCGTTTGCTTCAAGCGCCTGTTCCATGCCCCGGGTAATGTCATCGATATAGGTGAAGTCACGGACCGGATCGCCGAAAACGGTAATCGCTTGACCGTCCAACGCTTGTTCAATGAAGCGGAACAATGCCATATCCGGTCGACCGGACGGACCATATACCGTGAAAAATCGGAAGATCGTCATGTTCAGGTCATACAGATTTTGATAGGTCCGGCAAAACGTTTCCGCACTGTACTTAGCTGCTGCGTAAGGACTCATCACATTTCCCGTCGCTTGATGTTCAAGCAAGGCGCCGGTCTGTTCACCGTAAACGGAAGAGGAGGAAGCAAAAAACACATGCGGAATACCGTGGGTCCGAGCTGTTTCGAGGACAGTCACCGTCATCGCGATGTCATCTTCGATGTAGCGATGGGGTTCAGTTAAAGAGCCCGGGACACCCGGCAATGCTGCCAAATGAAACAGGGCAGCAAACGAGTGGGAGGCACACCACGTTGCCAAATCTTCGTGGACGTTGCCGTCAAAGACGTCAATCCCGTTAGCCTGTAACTGCTTTGCCCGTGTCAGCTTCAATTCGACATCATAATAGTCGGTAAAAGCATCGATGACATAGACGGTGTGACCGCTTGCTTGAAGACGTAGTGCAAGCGCCGCCCCGATAAAGCCGGCTCCTCCTGTAATTCCGATTTGCATAGGGCATTCCTCCGATTTTAAACGATTAGTTGAGCGGCTCTAACGCGTCAGTGATTTGATCACCTGTTTTTTCTGCCTTCAGATCACCTTTTTCGACAAGAGCATACCAGGCACTCGCATCTGCCAAAACTGTTTGTGCTGTTTCTTTGCCTAAACGATTTTCGAGTGTCGGTTTCATGGCAATGACGAACATGTTAGCTTCCATCGCTTCGACGCGTGCTGTATCAATATCTTTTTTCTCAAGTGCTTCTTGTGTTTCTTCGTGGTAGCCGTCAATCTTTTCCGTTAGTGCTTTGGCGAACAAGCTCTCGATTTCTTTGAACTTAACGTCTGCCGGTTTTGTTTTTGAGAAATCATAGCGTTCTTTTAATGTAGCGACGGCTTCTTCATCGCCGCCGGCAAGTGATTCTTCGATGGCCAGCAGGAATCCGTATCCTTCAGCTTGTTCCATCTGCAATTCTTTTTCGTCTGTGCCGGCTTTGACACCGTCTTCGATTTTTTGAGCGTATCCGAGAGCGGCGAGATAGAACGACCGGTAAATCGATTTATCCGTCAATTGTTTCGCAACATTAAAATCGGCGATGTTTTTTGCCGTAATCGCTTCTTCCTGCGCTGTCAATCCGGAGTTGATGGCTTGAGCGATCGAGTCTTCGTTTTTAAAGCCGTAACTGGCATCCCGTTTTTCAGCCGTCGGAATGAAGACTGTCTCTGACATGTCTTGAATGTCGTTGAGTGCAGCTGTCGCTTCGTCCGTTTTTCCGGCCTTAACGGCTTCTTCCGCCGTTGCTTGTGTTGATTTTTGAAGTTTATAGAAATAAGACTGAATGCCTTTATCCACGAGTTGGCGGGCAATATTCTCATCAAGTTCTTTGGATTCGACACCTGCTAATGCGGAACTGATGACTTCATCAATTTCAGGAGCAGCTGTCGTGACGCCGCCTTTTAATTTTGAGTCATAGCTCGTCTGAACCATTTTCCAGTCAATCGCTTGATTTTCTTTTGCTTTGTCGAGCTCCGCTTTGATGGAACTGAAGATCGTCAGTTCATCTTTTAAGGTCGTAGCGGCGATACCGGCGTTTGTTTTCGTCTCAGATGTTTGCTCCGTTTTTTCTTTTTTAGGAGCCGTCGTCGTCTCTTCGCTGTTTCCACAGGCCGCAAGCAGTCCTGCAGTCATAAAGAGTGATGCTACTTTTAAGCTTTTTTTCATAATCTATTCCCCCAGAATAAGATGATTGTGTTAAAAATGATGTCGTTTTCACAAATCTAACTATAGCGAGAATAATTCTCATTGTCAATTGAACCTGAAAATGAAAAAAATGGCTCCCGAGTTGTCTCGAGAGCCATTTTTAAGCGATATTTTACTGAACTTGGTCATACAATTTCGTAAGATAAGCAAATACTTCGTCGGAAGCTTGGAACATCATGACAGAGTGTCCGAAGATTGCTGCCGGATTAAAGCCGTGATCGAGGTCAATCGTTGAAGCAATCGTGACATCACGGTCGCTGTCGAGGACAACACGGAAGTATTTGAATTCTTGGTTAAAGTCATTGATCGCATTTAAGATTGGGAGATCTTCGACACCGTCTGGCACGTGTGTGATTGTACGGGCGAATAACTCGACATCCGTCGCCGTTTTGCTGAAGACGATCATCATCATCGGTTCTGCGCCTGATGGTGTTTTTTCCTGTGTCATGAAGAAGACGTGTGTTTCATTTTCGCGTGCTTCCATCGGAATGCCTTTTTCTACTAAGAAAGCTTGGAATTCTTCAAGGTATTGTTGTTGCACAGCCGTTACCCCGTTTTCATTTGTTTCGGGCTGACTGTTTTGGTTGATCGGTGTGACTTTGTTATCGTTCGTGTCTTTCGAGTTACGATCCTGGTCCATTTTAAAATCCCCCTTATAAATACTGTAATCTCAGTTTCAAGCATTTTAGATGGAATTGCAACTAATGTCCGTTATCATCGAAGGAACAATTTTAATCTGAAGTTCCGACAAGTTTGTGAATCAACGAACAGATAACTTGAAAAGATATACCTGAATGGGTATATTGGTACACATAGAACATTGGAGATCATTGGAGGAGGAAACCGGAATGAAAACGATCATTGTAGGTGGAGTAGCTGGTGGAGCAACTGCGGCGGCGCGATTACGTCGATTGGACGAAACAGCAGAAATCATTCTTTTAGAGCGTGGAAAAGAAATTTCTTTTGCAAACTGTGGACTTCCGTACTATATCGGAGACGTCATTAAAGACCGGAATAAATTGCTGGTTCAAACTCCGGAAGGGATGAACGCACGCTTCAATCTGGACGTCCGGAATTTATCGGAAGCGATCCGGATCAACCGCGAGCAAAAAACGGTGACGATTTGTAAAGTGGATACGGGAGAAGAGTATGACGAAACGTACGATCAGTTGATTTTGTCACCCGGCGCAAAACCGATCCGTCCAGGCATTTCGGGGTTAGCGGAAGCAACAAATGTCTTTACGTTACGGAACATTCCGGATACCGATAAGATGCGTCAGTATGTCGACGAAGCGCGTCCGGCACATGCGACGGTCATCGGCGGCGGATTCATCGGTCTTGAAATGGCGGAAAACTTAGTCGAACGCGGAGCACGCGTGACGCTGGTCGAGATGTCGGATCAAGTCATGGCACCGGTCGATCCGGAAATGGCAGCCATCGTTCATGAACACTTACGGGCGAAAGGCGTCGAGTTGATTTTAGCGGACGGTGTGTCACGCTTTGAAGAAGCGGGGAACCGTGTGGTCTTGACGAGCGGAAAAACGATTCAGACAGAAATGAACATCTTATCCATCGGGGTCATGCCGGAAAGCAACTTGGCTTCGGAAGCTGGACTAAAGCTCGGCATCAAACAAACGATTCAAGTCGATGAGACGTTGCGGACATCTGATCCTTCCATCTTTGCGATTGGTGATGCGATCGAAGTCAAAGACTATATTACGGGGGAACCGGTTCATGTCCCGCTGGCTTGGCCGGCAAACCGTCAAGGACGTCTCGTCGCCGACATCATTGCCGGACGAGATGTCCGTTACACGGGGACACTCGGAACAGCAGTCGCAAAAGTGTTTGATTTGACGGTTGCTGCAACCGGAAACAATGAAAAACGTCTCCGTCAGTCAGGACGCCGTTATGAAGCGATTCACCTGCACCCCGGTTCACATGCCGGCTATTATCCGGGAGCGAGTCCGATTTCGATGAAACTGTTATTTGATCCGGTGGATGGAACGATTCTCGGAGCACAGGCGATTGGGATGACAGGTGTCGAAAAACGAATCGACGTTTTGGCAACGGCGATTAAAGGTGGACTGACAGTACTTGATCTTCCGGATCTTGAATTGTCGTATGCGCCTCCTTATAGTTCAGCAAAAGATCCGGTCAATATGGCAGGTTACATTGCCTCGAATATCGTACTCGGAGACAGCGAAAACGTTCATTGGCATGAGATTGACCAAATTGTCGCGGACGGCGGATTATTGCTCGATGTTCGCGAACCTTCGGAAAATGAACTCGGTTCGATTCCGGGATCAGTCAACATCTCATTACCGACGTTACGTCAATCGCTTGACGAATTGCCGAAAAATCAGACGATTTACGTGACGTGCCAGGTCGGACTCCGTGGATATGTCGCGAGTCAATTGCTGAAACAGAACGGATTTACCGTCAAAAATTTGAGCGGCGGTTATAAGACGTGGGCGACGGTCAACCGTGACCGCGAAGCGAGAAGTCAAGTACAGGAGGAAACAGCTGTGACGACGATAAAAAGTGAGCCGAAACAAGTGGCGAAAGAACAGATTACGTTACTCGATACATGCGGTTTACAGTGCCCGGGACCGATTCTGGAGCTGAAAACGAAAATTGATCAATTACAGGACGGGGATCAAGTCTTTATTAAAGCATCCGATCCCGGTTTCCTGCCGGATGTTCAAGCGTGGGCAAAAAAATTGGGGCATACCGTCCACACGGCGGAAATGAATAAAGGCATCGTTGAAGTCCTCCTTGAAAAAGGGAATGCTACGAACCAACCGGTATCATTAGTCGCCACAACTGCCGATGATGCGACGATGGTCGTATTCAGCGGCGATCTTGATAAAGCACTTGCATCATTCGTCATTGCGCAAGGGGCACAGGCGATGGGGAAACAAGTGACGATGTTCTTTACGTTCTGGGGACTCAATGTCATCCGTAAACCGGATGCACCTGCTGTCGACAAGGCACCGATGGAACGGATGATGGGAATGATGATGCCGAAACATGCCGGTGATCTCCCACTTTCGAACATGAATATGGGTGGAGCCGGTCAAAAAATGATGAAAAAAGTCATGAAGGATAAACAGGTCGATGCTCTAGAGACGATGATGGCGAAGGCTCAAGCAGCCGGTGTCCGGATGATTGCCTGCACGATGTCGATGGATATCATGGGGATTAAAAAAGAAGAGTTACTCGACGATATCGATTACGGCGGTGTCGCAAGTTATCTTGGAGCGACAGATGGTTCGAACCTGAATCTGTTTATCTGAGGCAATTCAATTACCGAGGGACTGACCCAAACGTCAGTCTCTTTTTTTTTGTGAAATCTAACATTCGATGTGAGGTTTGAGTTGTGAAACTCAAATCATATGGGTTATCGGGTATTAAAATGAATTTGATTTTCTAAAATTATTTTCGTATCATAGAACACATGTGAAAAAAGGTTACATGATTGAGGCTTACATAAGGAGGAATACCTGTGGAAAAACAACTGATGGATTTAATCGGTAGTATTAATGACTTGTTATGGTCGAGTGTCTTGATCATCTTGTTGGTTGGTCTGGGAATTTATTTTACAATTCGAATGGGGTTCGTCCAGTTTCGGATGATTCCGGAAATGTTGCGGCTGTTGTTCCAAGGAACGGATAAAGGGAAAGATGGTGTGTCGCCGTTCCAAGCCTTCGCCATCAGTACAGCGGCACGGGTCGGGACCGGCAATATCGCCGGCGTCGCGACAGCCATTGCGCTCGGTGGACCGGGTGCGGTCTTTTGGATGTGGTTGATTGCCTTAATCGGTTCCGCTTCAGCATTCGTCGAGAGTACGCTCGCTCAGATTTATAAAGTACGTGACGAAAAAGCTTGGCGTGGCGGTCCTGCATATTACATGGAAAAAGCGCTCGGACAACGCTGGCTTGGCGTCGTTTTCAGTATCTTGATTACCATCTCGTTTGGATTCGTCTTCAACTCAGTCCAGTCCAATACGATTTCATTATCGCTTCAAAGTCAGTATGGGGTAGATAAAACGTGGATTACAGTTGGACTTGTCCTGTTAACGGCACTCGTAATCTTCGGCGGTGTCCGGAGTATTGCGACGGTGTCAGCCTTCCTCGTCCCGATTATGGCAGGCGGATACATCTTGATTGCTCTCTACATCATGGTGACGAACTTAGAGGTGTTACCGAACGTATTCGGTCTGATTTTCCAGGAAGGATTACTCGAATTCAAAACACTTGCCGGTGGAGCAATCGGAGCAGCGGTCTTAAACGGAATTCGTCGTGGTCTTTTCTCAAATGAAGCCGGTATGGGTTCAGCGCCGAATGCTGCTGCGACGGCAGAAGTGTCCCATCCTGTCAAACAAGGGTTGATTCAATCGTTTGCGGTTTTTGTGGATACACTGCTCGTCTGTTCTTCGACAGCAATGATTGTTCTAGTCAGTGGTGTTGCGACGCAGGATGCGAGTGGAGCACCGGTCGCCGGAATCGATTTGGCGCAAGGGGCACTCGCTTCTCAGGTCGGTCCATTGGCTACTGCATTTATGGCGCTTGCGATTTTCTTGTTTGCCTTCAGTTCGATTGTCGGAAATTATTATTACGGTGAATCGAATATCAGTTTCATCAATGACAATAAAAAAATCATGATGGTGTATCGTGTCATCGTCCTCGGCATGGTTGTGTTTGGTTCGCTCGTTCAAACGGCGGGACTTGTCTGGGCGCTCGCGGACATCTTCATGGGCTTGATGGCAATCGTTAACTTGTATGCAATTTTCCGCTTATCCAAAATTGCGAAGCTGGCACTCGATGATTATTTAGTACAACGTAAAAATGGTCAGGATCCCCGTTTCCATAAAGATTCGATTCCGAATCTTCCGGGGAAAGAAACGCTCGAGGCGTGGCAGGATGAAGACCGGAAAGAAAAAGCCATTTAATATGAGAAGGATCAGAGTCATCTGGTCCTTTTTTTATTGGTAGAGATTTTGATAATCGTCATTAAAGCGATGTGAAAATGGGAATACTAAAAAAAACGACCGGAAAGGAGGGGGAGGATGGAAAACGTACATTATGTTCGAGTCGCGGATGCCGTTTGGGATTCGTTTGGAGATGATCCCCACATCATCATGGACTGGATTTTGTTTATCCATGAAACACAACCCGATCATGAGCAATTATTCGCACTCGAAGAGACGACCCCACTGTATCAGTTGATGAGCCAAATCGATATCTTCATTGACCAGGAAACCCACTATAATTTGGGACGGGCGATTGTCGGGGAAGAACTAATCGTCAATGAGGAGCATGCGGCAATCGTCGGCATCCTTCCCTTACCGCTACTCATCATTTCGTCGGAGGTCATGCGTAATTTTGATCGACGGGCACTGGAAGTGATTTATCAGGAGGCCGGCCGGCAAGGTGAATTCGATGAGGTTTGGGAACAATTCGGGAATCTACGCGCCTATTTTCACCAGGCGGAAGAAGCGCAGGATACGATTCTCGTCTATTATGTATAGGGCTTTCCTTGTACAACTCCATTATATAAGGACATAGAAAAAGAGAGGGGGATGTGACATCCGCCTCTCTTTCCTGTATGTGTAAAGTCAGTGCTTAAAAGTCGATTTCGTCTGGATCCGGTCCGAGACGAACATCCGTTGCCAAACGATCAATCTTCTCGAGATCATCTGCGTCCAGTTGGAAGTCAAAGACGTCAAAGTTTTCCGCAATGCGTTCAGGTGTGACCGATTTCGGAAGCGCGACAATACCGTTATCCAAATGCCAGCGCAAGACGACTTGTGAAGGAGATTTACCGTGTTTTTCGGCAATTTCCTTGAAGTCGTTGATTTCGAGGAATTTCCCTTGCATGAGCGGGCTCCACGCTTCAACTTGAATGCTATGGTCCTGTAAATATTCATGCAGTTCGTGTTGCGGAAGTTGCGGATGAAGTTCGACCTGATTGATCATCGGTGTCATTAATCCTTCTTCAGCAAGTGTATCGAGGTGATGTTCTTTGAAGTTCGACACACCGATGGCTTTAATTTTCCCGGCTTCGTAAAGTTCAACCATCGCTTTCCATGCTTCGATATATCCTTCAACCGGCCAGTGGATCAGATAGAGATCAAGGTAATCGGTCTCGAGACGTTCAAGTGACTCGGCGAAAGCTTCTTTAGTGCGTCCGGCACGAATATCATCGTTCCATACTTTAGACGTTAAGAAGAGATCTTCACGGTTCACGCCGCTTTCTTTAATTCCTTTGGCGACACCACGTTCGTTTTTGTAAACGGCAGCCGTATCAATATGACGGTAACCGACACGAATGGCTTCTGCGACGGCAGCCGGTGCTTCCGTCTCTTCATCGACTTGCCAGACACCGAATCCGATTTGTGGAATTGTGACACCATTTGAAAGTTTTGCGTATTGCATGTGTATACTCCTCCTTTAATGAAACGAGAATATGGAATTGCTCGTTTAGTTTAGCATGAACAAGCAAGAACGTCCGTTTCAACGCTCAAGGGAGGAAAAAGCCGGTTAGAAAGCGAAAAGAGGAGGGTAAATCTATAAAGGAAACGAGGTGTATTTTATGAAACGATCTGTTAAAAACGTACCAAAAGGTGTTTGGGCCGGCCTTGCAGCCCTGTTAGGGACACAAGCGACATGTTTGTTCCTTGGTGCACGGAAGACAGGACGGAATCCGTGGATCTGGGGAGGCGCAGGACTGATTCAGTTCCCGCTTCCGGCGATTGCGTATTTTATTCTCAACCGCCAAGACCAGAAAAAATAAGTCAAAACAAGACCTATCGCAAAAGCGACGGGTCTTGTATTTTTTACGAAACATTTTTTTTACGCACATCAGCTGTTTTTCGACGCGGGAAGCCGAAGACGATGGCAAGAGATCCGCAAACGAAAAGCAGGAACGGATAAAACAGATAGGGAATCAGTTCCGGGGAAGCCGTTTTCGTTAATTCCGCTGCAATCAGCAACTGGGCTCCGTACGGGATGATTCCTTGGATACCGCACGAGAAGATATCGAGGATACTGGCGGATTTCTTCCGATCAATATCATACGTATCGGCGATTTCCGCAGCGAGTGGTCCGGCGACAAGAATCGAAATCGTATTGTTCGCTGTCGCGAGATTCGTTGCACTGACGAGTGCCGCCATACTGAATTCCGCGCCGCGGCGTTGTGAGATTTTCCGCGTCAGGATTTCTTTCAGATAAGCAATCCCGCCGTTAAAGGTGATCAGGCTGACGAGTCCGCCCATTAATAACGTCAAGATCGAAATTTCTGCCATCCCCATCAATCCTTCAGACATCGACAGGACGAAGCCGCTTAAGCCGAAGCTTCCGTCCATCATACCGATGATACCCGTCAAAACGGTTCCGCCGACTAAGACGAGGATGACGTTGACACCAAACAAGGCGAGGACGATGACAGACAGATACGGAATCAATTTATAAAACTCAAACGCTTTTGCTTCGACGACGTCTCCTGTACCTGAGACGAAAGCCAAGATGATGACCGTCAGGATTGCTGCCGGCAAGACGATCATGAAGTTGGTTCTGAATTTGTCGCGCATATTGGTTTTTTGCGTCCGGACTGCTGCGATCGTTGTATCGGAAATGAATGACAGGTTATCACCGAACATTGCACCGCCGACGACAGCTGCCGCGGCAATCGCAACATTGACACCTGTTGCTTCATGAATTCCGAGAGCAATCGGGGCAAGTGCGGCAATCGTACCGGTCGAAGTCCCCATCGCCATCGAGATGAAAGCAGCGATGATAAACAATCCACTCATTAAAAGAGAAGGCGGTAAAAATGTCAGCGACGCGTTGACGGTCGCTTCGATGGCGCCAATCGCATCGGCCGTTCCGGAAAAGGCACCGGCAAGTAAGAAAATAAAGACCATGATCATGATGTCCGGATTTCCGGCACCCGTTGCAATCCGTTCCACGGTTTGATTGATGCTGCCTTTCGTTGTGACCGCCGCAAAAATCAAGGCAATCAAAGCCGCAATCAGAATCGGGAATTTGTAGAAATCATCGTAAAAAATACCGGCACCGATAAAAAGAACTAAAAAGACAAGTAACGGTAGAAGTGCCCATTTGTTCGGTATAATCGTCTCGTTCATAAAACCACTCCTTTTCTACAAATACAAAAAAAGACTCCTTCGCAAGAAAGAAGGAGGTCTTTACTGAAAAAGACGCTCTTCTTATCTCTCAAGCCGCAGCTTGCTGGATTTGGCACAGTACGATTTAATCGTCCGCTGCCGAAACATCATCGGGCCAGTCCCTCCGTCTCTCGCGATAAAAAGAAGTCATTTAATTGTCTGAAATACGTTTTCTACCGTAACGTATCTTTTACTGCATGTCAACACTACTTCACTGAAGTGCTTGTTTGAGCGTCGTCACATTTTCATTCATCAAGTCAAAATACGAGGCATTCTGCTGTTCTTTCGTGACGGACTCCAGGTTGTGGATCGTAATCGCTTCGGCTCCGATTTCCTGTTGGATGACGCGGGCGACTTTAGGAGAAACCGTCTCCTCGAAAGCGATATACTTCAAGTCATGCAATTTGGCTTCTTTGACGAGAGCGGCCAGTTGCTTTTGGGAAGGCTCGTCCGACGGAGAGATGCCGGCAATCGGCAATTGCGAGAAACCGTATCGTTCGGCTAAATATCCGTAAGCGGCATGCGTGACGAGCAATTCTTTTTTCGAGCCCTTATCGACAGCCTGTTGCAGATTTTGATCGAGCTCATCTGCCTGCGTATCAAATTCAGCCAGGTTTTTTTCAAACGTCGCTTTTTTATCCGGTACTTCTTTTGCCAGTGCCGTCGAAATCGATTGGGCCATCATTTTGGCATTGTTCGGATCGAGCCAGACATGGGGATCGTATTTGCCGTGATCATGTTCTTCTTCCGCGTGTTCGTCAGCATGATCATCGTGTCCTTCATGTTCGTGAAGCGTGGCGTTGGCTTCGAGTAAGTCGATTCCTGTGCTTGTCTCGACGAAACGGACATCATTGCCTTTCAGACTGGCTTTGATTTTTTTCGAGTACGGTTCAAGCGTCGTACCGGTTAAGAGGAACAGATCGCCTTGTGCGATTTCTGTCAGTTGTTTAGACGTCGGCTCGTACGAGTGCGGATCGGCACCGGGAGGGACAATCATCTTGACGTCGATATCTGTTCCGCCAATTTCCTTGGCGATTGCCGCAGTAGCGAATGTCGATGTATACACCCGAAGCTTTTCAACGGTCGCATCTTGATTGGATTCGGAAGAACCGCAGGCAGCAAGAAAAGCAGCGCTGGCAAAGGCGACCGTGAAAGCTGAAAGTAATTTTTTCATATGAATAAACCCTCCAAAAATTATTAAAACGTAATTATTCCGATTTGAACCTTTTCACTATAACGAATCCAAAACGAAGCGTCAAGTATAAGTCGGGGAAGACGTTCGGCTTCTAAATAAATCGGGTAGATGACTAATAAGAGATCAGAAATCGAGAGTAAGCTTTGGAGGTGATGAGGTGAAACGGGAAACTGCTTGGCTGATGGGAGGGGCGGCAATTTTAACGACAGCCGCAGCCGGAGCGAGCATCTGGAACAACTATGGTGCTTTATTACGATGGACGGAACCGGCGCTTCCACTGTCGGAAGTCCAACTCGCACCCCGGACGATTTTGTTTAAAACCGTCAATCAGAAAGAACTGAAGTTGGATTTATATTATCCGCCGGGTGATGGTCCTTTCCCGGTCGCGATTTATGCGCACGGGGGAGCCTTCGTCAGAGGGAACCGGGATGACGTCTTTTGTTTTACGCCAATCGTGGAGCGTTTCCTGGAACTCGGCATCGCCGTTTGCAGTATCGATTATCGCTTGTTTGAGGACGGCAGTTATTTTCCGGATAATCTGGAAGACGTTCGGGATGCACTTTGTTTCTTAAATCAGGAAGCGAACGATTTACGGATTATGCGGGGACGCATGGTGTTGTGGGGAGACTCAGCCGGTGCCGCGTTAATGCTGACGACGGCACTTGCCCCGATGGAATTCATCGGCGAACAAACAGCCGAATGCCTCCTGTTGATCAGTGGTGTCATTGCCTTGTATCCTCCGACGAACTTCCTCCTGTTCAAGTTCATTCAAACGTGGATTGCCCATATTAAGTTTTACGGAGGAGGGCGGGACGAGTGGCGGGAACTCATGACACGTGTTTCGCCGGTAACACATTTGACAGCAGACTCACCGCCGATCATGTTGTTGCACGGAAAAAAAGATCCGATTGTCCCATTTACGCAAGCGCTCCACTTCGTTGAAAAGGGAGCCGATGTCGGAGCCGACGTCCGGCTGTTTTCCTTCCCGAACGGCACGCATTCCCTGGCGAGCTTTACCCAAACCGAAAATCCGTTGAAAATCGAGCGGTTACTGGAACGGATTGAGACGTTTAGTTGTCAGGTCCTGGCGTTGCCGCCCCGGGAGACCCTTCACTAAAAAAGAAAACATGATACAATCAGTGATATTTCTTTTGAAGGAGACAGTAAAATGACAGAAATTTGTTTAGTGCGTCATGGTCAAACGGATTGGAATTTAAACGAGCGGATTCAAGGACGAGAAGATATTCCGCTCAATGAGACAGGGCGATGGCAGGCTGGAATGAGCGCAGCTTACCTGGCGGAAGAAAAATGGGACGTCTTGATTTCAAGCCCCTTATCGCGGGCAGTCGAGACGGCAGAAATCATCGGACGTTCAATCGGGCTGGATGTAACGGAGACGGATGAACGGTTGGTCGAACGGGAGTTTGGAATGGCATCAGGACAGCCCGTCGCCGGAATCTATGAAGCAGTCCAAGCGAATGATACGGAACGTGTACCGGGACTTGAAACCGAACAGGAAATTCAGCAGCGGGTCTTTTCGGCAATTGAAGAATTGACAGAAAAATATCGGGGACAACGCCTGTTGATCGTCTGTCACTCGCATACGATCAAAGCGGCATTATCCTCGATTGATGATAGCTTCAGTTACCGGACACCGCTTAAGAATGCATGTGCGAACTATATTCGTTTCTCCAACCGGTATGAGATTGACCGGATCAATGTCGCGGATCATATCGTAGATCAAACGATACGTCCTTAAGAGATGGTTGGATTTTCGTGGAGGTACTGTTTAAACGTTTCTTTCGCGATACTCGTAATATGTGCGCCGCGTTTTGAACGCCGGTCTTTGTATTCCTGAATCAAGGCTTCACCGGTGAAATGATCCTCGACGACTTCGCGTAAGATCGATTCCGACAAGTCATTTTTCATCATGACCATCTTTCCTTTGAACAGGTACGATACCCCTTCACTTAAGGGAGTCGATTCAAGCGGCGTCACAATCATCGCAGCCGGATCATTATCAGGTCGGGAAATCGTAATTTCAATCAAGGCCCGTAAATTTTTATTGAATAACTCGTCGATGATCGGTTGATCATTTTCCAGGACGACAATTTCAGCGACCCACTGTGCCGTCTGATCCGTGCTGACAGTCAGTCCATCTTTGATCGTAACGGGAATCGTCGTATCCCGGCCGGATTCATCCATTAAAATACGTAAGGTGCACAATTTAAAGGTTTTCAAGAAAACGCCTCCTTGTTGAATGAACAACAGATTTTCTTCAGTATACCGTGACCGGGCAAACGGTGGGAAAGTTTTAGAGAGGATTTTTTAGTGAACTATGTTTAAATGGAAGTAGAAATTAGAAACAGGAGGACCGTTCATTATGCCGCAAGCACTGATAGGAGTATTAGGAATCATTGGCATCATCTTACTTGCCCATTACATCATCTCGTATTGGCATGCTGAACCAACAGACCGTCCGACACTTGCTTATCGTATAGCGCTCCTGATTGCCTGTTTGCTTCTCATCAGTGGAAGCGACCACTTAATCAGTATTTTTTATGCGGATTCCTTGGCAGAGTTCGGTCAACGGATTACGTATATCGTCTTCATCGGAGGTGCGCTTGGTTTCGCTTGGTACTTTCGTCAACAAATGGAACAAGCGGCAATCCAAATGACAGTTACACCAAATGAAACAGCCCACTTCAGCTGAAGTAGGCTGTTTTTATGTTCAGGTATTTATTTGAGACCGCTCGCGGTCCGTGTGTCGCGAATCATATCCAGTTTCAGTTTCCAGAGACGGTCGCTGAAGGTGATGGCGTAGACTTCCGGCAGACGGAGGCGTTTGTATTCTTCCCATAGACGACCGATCTGCTGTTCATGGAAATGGCGGCTTTCTTCGATGGTCGGGACCGTGTATACCAGTTCTCCGTCAACGAAAATCGGCGTCAGCAACCGTTCGACGTTAAAGTTCTCGATCCGGTTGCGGAATGACGGATCACGGACGTCGATTAAGTCGATTGCCTCCAGATCAGTCGGATCTTCATCCAGTAACGTCACGTAATCACCTTTGAATTTATTCGTGACGCGGTCGACAATCCGGTACACTTCTTTGATGTGTGGTGTCGTCGTCTTCGCTTTTGAGGACGAGACTTTGATGACCGGAATGAGTTCGCCGTCGACTTCACGTGCGACCAGCTTATAGACCATACCGAGTGCAGGTTGTTCGTATGCTGTGATACCGCGTGTTCCGACGAGGAACGTATTCGCCTGTGCCCCTTGAATCCGTAAATCCTGGATGACGTATTCATCGAGATCACCGGATAAGACGATGTCGACATCCGGGAAGCCGGCTTCATCGAGCATTGTCCGTGCCCGTTTCGATAAGTAGGATAAATCGCCGGAATCAATCCGGATACCGCGCAATTTATGTCCTTTTGCTTCGAGTTCCTTCGCGACGATGATCGCGTTCGGCAAACCGCTTTTCAGCGTGTCGTACGTATCGACGAGTAATGTCGCTTGATCCGGATAGTAGGCAGCAAACGTCCGGAACGCCGTTAATTCATCATCATGGAATTGAATATCGGCATGCTCCATCGTTCCGCCGCACGGAATACCGAAGTCTCGTCCGGCAGAAGCAAGGCTCGTGACATCAAAACCGGCTAAGTACGACGCGCGGGTTCCGAAGTAAGCAGCATCGATGCCTTGGGCACGACGCGCACCGGCTTCGAGGAATTTTGCACCGGGTGCCGATTGACGGATCCGCGCATATTTCGTAGCGATCAGGGATTCGTGGTTAGCGATATTCAAAATCGCCGTCTGCAATAATTTTGCTTCGAAAATCCGGGCTTCGATCCGGACAAGTGGTTCGTTCGGGAAAACGATTTCGCCTTCTTTGACGCTTGAGATGGAACCGGAGAATTTAAAGTTGCGCAATTCCTCTTTGAACTCGTCCGGGAAACCGATCATTTTTTGGAGATACGTAATGTCCTCTTCTGTAAAACGGAGGGTCTGAACATATTCGATGATATTTTCGAGCCCGGCGAAGACGACATAACCCCCTTCGAACGGGTTTGACCGATAGTAGACGTCAAAGACAGCGCGTTCATTATGACGTCCTTCCTGCCAATAAATATACATCCACCGTGGCAGATAAAGATCAGTATGAAGTGCAAGATTACGTTGTAACATGAAGACAGATCCCTTCTTATTCGCCGACGACATCTGCGCCGATCGATTGTTTGAAATGCGTAAGTGCCCAGTCATGGCCGGCCGCGTTAAAACTTGCGACGGCGTCGGCATGGACGACGATTTTATATCCCAGATTGTAGGCATCGACCGCTGTGTGCAGGACGCAGATATCCGTACAGACACCGACGAGATGAACTTCGTGAATCGAACGTTCCCGTAACCGTAAATCAAGATCCGTTCCGGCAAAAGCACTGTACCGTGTTTTATCGATGACATGATCTGCGACACGTGCCATCTCAGCTACTTGTCCGAAAAGATCTCTGCCATGAGTACCACGGATGTTGTGGGGTGGGAAGAGGACGGTTTCCGGATGGAAGGTGTCTCCTTCTTCGTGAATATCGTTTGCGATGACGACATAATCCTCTGATGAGAACTCATCCATCAGTGAAGCGATGCGTCCTTCAATGGCCTGTCCTGGTTTTCCGCACGTCAACTTTCCTTCATCGGCTACAAAATCAACCGTATAATCAATCACGATAAGCGCACGCATGAGCGTCTGCCCCTTTCTTTTTTGGGAGATAGTGTTCTCCTTCACATTGTACTCTATCTGTGCCAGAAGACAAAAGGAAGAAATCCATCGGCGAGAGGTATAAGAAACCGGAAAAGTAGGGTATAAGGTATAGGACGAAAATAATGGTGGAGGAGGAAAATGGCATGAAAAGGTTGAATGAGTATGAAGTGGAAGAACGTCTGGAAGGACTGGCGGAATGGCGTGTCGTCGATGACGAAATCGTCCGTGTCTATACATTGGATTCATTCCCGGCAGCACTTGATTTTGTACAGGAGGTTGGTTCGATAGCGGAACATCTCAACCATCATCCGAGAATCATCATTGACTATAAGAACGTTACGCTTGCTGCGACGACCCACGATTCAGGCGGTCTGACTAGCAAAGACTTCGAACTCGCGGAGGCCTGTGATGCCATCTAAACTTTCCATAACATTCGGTAGCGGCAGTTTTGTTGATCAAATTCGATCGCGTGATCCTCAGATTCGAGCAGCAAGTGGAAGCGGTGAGGCTCTTTTGTTTATTGAAACAGAAGGGAAGTCCCCGTTTCAAAGCGGCAACACATATACATTACTCGAAACACGCGGTAATTTTGATGAACAAGGCAGTTTATTTTATTGGTCGATTCCGGCAGATCAAAACAGCGGCGATTTATTTGTCCATCATGTCATGTCGGATCCAAAAGTACTGGGTGCGGAATACGACAGTTTCAAAGCCGTTCGGATCGCCCGCGTCGAGCGCGGAACAGATTTGGTCCTGTTGATTCAGTTCAACAATGACACGGATGCTTCGCGTTATGCGAAATCAGTTGAACGACTGACCGTCGACCAGTATGCTGAAGAGGCAGGGAAGTCTTTTTCGCCTTCTCCGGTCATGAAACGGTATCAGCTTTTACCACCACTTTAAGAAACAGTTAAATTAGTCTAGGGGGAAAAACAGATGAAAAAGAATTACTTTTTAGTAGCAACACTTGGCGGAGCACTCGTAGGTGCCACATTATCCATGCTTCATAAAGATACACGTCAATCGCAACTGGCTGCGGTCAAACGCACATTTGGCGGAGCGGGAACACAACTTTCAGCTGTTAAGCAGGATCCGAAAGGCCGTTTTGAAGAACTTCGCGCTTTATATACAGATAACCAAGAAACGATTCACAACTTGATCGATGATATCAAAGATCTTGCGGAATCATTACGTAAATAAGCGAATAGGGAAAGCGAGCCTGTCTAAATTTCGAAAATCGGAATTCAGACAGGCTCGCTTTTTTGTTCTTTTTTAAATGAATCGAGCCAGCAGACCAAACACGGCAAAGGCGACGATGACATAAAAGATGATCCGTCCGAGTTGTCCGGAACCGCTCGTATGAATGATACGACCGCCTGATGCAGGACGCCTTCCGCTATTGAATGGTCGTGTAAACGGTACGGTGCCTTTTCCGAAAATGAAGCCGGCAAGGAATCCGAGCACGAAACCATATAAATGACCGAAGACAGAGACATTTGAACCGAGTAATGTGAAGATTGCTGTGATGGCACTAAAGATATAAACGAGACGTGCATCATCGGCTGAGATGACGGTCCGTTTGAAACGGCCGAGGTAGACGTAAAAACCGAGCAATCCTAAAATAGCACCCGATGCCCCGGCTTGACCATAAAGCGGTTCATTGATTTTCGTGAAATACGTCAAGACGTTCGCGAGCGTACCGACTAAAAGATAGAAGGAAGCAAACTTCGCGTGACCAATCATCCGCTCTAGCGCAGGTGCAAAAATGATCAGGGCAAACGTGTTGAAGGCGATATGCCAAAAATCATAATGCAGGAACGTCGCCGTCACGACACGCCACCATTCCCCGTTCCCGATGAACAAGTTGATGGCTGCCCCGTAATTGAGCGGCGAAAAGCCAAAGTTGAAAAAGACGTTTAACTGTTCGATGACAAACAGGACAACTTGGATTAAAATGAACAACGAAACGACCGGATAAGAACGTGTGAACGTTTGTAGGTTTTCCGTTCGACTAAACATGACAACACCTCGCTTCCTCTTCATTCTATATGAAGATGGCGAAGAATAGAACTGTGGAGGCGTCAGGAATGATTTTTGGAATAGGACTCGATCTCGTAGAACTGGAACAAATTCGCCGAACGCTCGAGCGTCAACCGCGTATCGTTAAACGGATTTTGACGGCAGAAGAACAAAAACGGTTTCATACGTTATCCGACGGGCGTAAGCTTGAGTATCTCGCAGGACGGTTCGCTGCCAAAGAAGCGTTTGTCAAAGCGTTTGGAACCGGCATCGGTGCCGAAGTATCCTGGCTCGATCTCGAAGTGTTGAATGAAGCCTCGGGACGCCCGGTCATGACAGGACCGTTTGAAGGGACGATTCATCTCTCGATTACCCATTCCGACCATTATGCGGCTGCACAAGTCTTATTAGAAAAGAGGAGTTCAGATGTATCGACCAACTTGGATAGAAATTGATCGCGACGCAATCGCCCACAATGTACGTGAAATCAAGGCCAAAATCGGTCATCAAACGATGATGGCCGTCGTAAAGGCGGATGGATACGGACATGGTGCCGTGACGGTCGCGGAAATCGCTTTGGCAAACGGGGCAGATTTGCTGGCCGTCGCCTTGCTTGAAGAAGCAATCGAGTTACGGGAAGCGGGGATTCAGGCGCCGATTTTAATGCTCGAAACGCTTTTGCCGGAACACGCACCGATCGCCTCGAACTATGATGTTGCCGTGCCTGTTTTTTCAGCAGACTGGTTGCGGGAAGCGAAACAGCATTTAACGGACGTCGATCATTTACGACTCCATATTAAAGTCGACAGCGGAATGGGACGTCTTGGACTCCAGACACTGGAAGAGTTGGATGCCGTCTTAAAAGAGCTGGACTCGGATGTGATGGAGCTCGAAGGCATCTATACGCATTTCGCGACGGCTGATGAATTGAACAGCCGGTTGTTTGACGAACAACAGACCGTTTTTCTGCGTTTCGTCGAACGTGTGCCCGGCATTCGGTATATCCATGCGGCCAACTCGGCCGGCGCCATCCGTTTAATTGGACAGGACCCGTTTAATGTCGTCCGGATTGGGATTGCGTTATACGGAGCAATGCCGTCAGATGAAATGATTCCATTTTACGAATTTTTACGACCGGCTTTTTCACTAAAAAGTCGTCTGATGCAGATCAAACAGGTTGAACCCGGTCAAACGATCAGTTACGGTGCGACGTATACGGCTCCGACGGATGAGTGGATCGGAACGGTCCCGATTGGATACGCCGATGGCTGGTCTCGTAAATTCCAAGGATACTCATTGCTTGTCGACGGTTATCCGTGTGAAATCGTCGGACGGGTCTGTATGGACCGGTTAATGATCCGCTTACCGCACGACTATCCAATCGGAACAGAAGTCACATTGATCGGGCAAGGGGTACCGATTGATGAGGCCGCTCACTGGTTAGGGACGATCAACTACGAAGTACTGTGTCAGTTTTCGAAGCGTGTCCCGCGTATCTAGTTTTTGAAAAGACATCAATATGATGGTAAAAAAATGTTATTTGTTTGAATTTTGATTGTATTTTCTGAATTTGACTGATATATTGAAGTGGAAGTGAGTCGTTCGTTAAGGTTTCAGTGAATCTGGAGGTGCCATTATCTTGGTCCAACAACGGGAAAAGCAATTTGTTGAACGAAATGTAGCGAAGGAGACGATTGGGATGAAGTCGAACCATACGACCGAAGAACGCAAGCGTCAGCTACGTGAGGAATTGAAACGTGGTTACGAAGAAATGGCAGCGATCAATTTATCAATCGTTGGCGAAATGTTCCAGATTGAAACGGAGGCGGAGTTCTCGCTCCTACGTCAAGTAAGCGGGGTGTAAGCTTTGATAGTCAAACGTGGCGACGTGTTTTATGCAAATTTGTCACCTGTGGTCGGATCGGAACAAGGAGGCGTTCGTCCTGTCCTTGTCCTACAAAATGATATTGGTAACCGATTCAGCCCAACTGTAATCGTGGCTGCGATCACGGCACAGATCGACAAAGCCAAACTACCGACCCATGTGGAAGTATATCGAGAGCGACACGGATTAGAACGTGATTCGGTCATCCTACTTGAGCAGGTCCGTACAATCGACAAACGCCGTCTAACGGATAAAGTCACGCACCTAGATCCTGACACGATGATGAAAGTAAATAGTGCCGTCGCGATCAGCCTAGGCTTGATTGATTTCTAGGCACTTACATATAACAGCGAGAAGAGTCGATACATCTGTATACGACTTTTTTTGAACATTTTTTTAAATTTTGGTTTAAAGATGTTCAAATGCGGGAATTACATCAGAGTGACCTTTTCTTTAAGGAGGGTCAGCCCATACTATTTAAACCAAATAGATAGAGAGAACACATAGCAGATTTTCCTTGAGGAGGAACTTGAAGATGGATTTAACAATCAAAACAGAACAATTGGATGGTCAGACGCATCTCTATATCGCAGGAGAGATTGATACGTATACAGCACCGAAACTTCGTCAGGAACTTGTACCGGCAGTCGAAACAAATGACGTCGTTGTTCATTTGGACGAAATTCATTATATGGATTCAACAGGCCTTGGCGTATTTGTCGGAGCGCTTAAAGCATCAAAGAAAAACGGAACATCATTCACACTCGTCGGTGTTTCGGAACGGATTCGCCGTTTGTTCGAAATTACAGGTCTTTCAAGCATCATTACAATCGATAGTGGTGTACGAGGTGGAACACAATGAAGAACGAACAACTTGAAATGACACTTCCGGCAAAACCGGAGTATGTTGCAATTGCCCGATTAACCGTTTCAGGTGTCGCGAATCGGATGGGTTACACTTACGACGATATCGAAGACATTAAAATTGCTGTTTCTGAAGCATGTGCGAATGCCGTCCAGCATGCGTATGAAGGAGAACAAGATGGATCGATGGCTTTAACGTGTAACGTTTACCCGGACGATCGTCTTGAAATCATTGTCAAAGACAATGGTGTGACGTTCGATAAAGACAGCGTGAAGCGTCAAAGTGAACCAATCACGGAATCGCATGATTTAGACTCTCTGCACGAGGGGGGACTAGGGATCTTAATGATCGAAGCACTCATGGATCAAGTCACGATCGAGAAAGCAAACGGCGTCACTGTCCATATGACAAAATATATGAATAGAGATGAGGTGGGTCAAAGTGCCAGCAAAGTCTCAACAACGCCATCACAGTGACGATGAAGTCCTTCGTCTGATTGACCTGTACCAACAAGATGATCAAGATGAAGAAGTTCATGCTGCTTTACTTGCCCGGTATTCCGATCTCGTTGAGGCGCTTGCCCGTAAGTTCTCACGTGGCCGTCCGATTCATGATGATCTCGTCCAAGTCGGGATGATTGGTCTGCTTGCCGCACTTCGTCGTTTTGATAAAGAGTTCGGTCGTAGTTTCGAATCGTTTGCCGTTCCGACCATCATTGGTGAGATCAAACGGTTTATCCGCGATAAGACATGGAGTGTTCACGTGCCGCGTCGTATCAAGGAACTGGGACCGAAAATCAAGAAAGCCGTCGAAGAACTGACGACAGAATTGCAACGTTCACCGCGAATCGATGAAATTGCAGCCCGGTTGGAAGTATCGGAAGAGGAAGTTCTTGAAACGCTTGAGATGGGTAAAAGTTACCAAGCCTTGTCCGTCGACAGCTCAATTGAAGCGGATCAAGAAGGCAGTACGGTGACATTACTTGACCTCGTCGGTAACCAGGAAAACGGATATGATTCGGTGGATCAAAAGCTGATTCTTGAAAAAGCGTTTGCTGTTTTGACGGACCGGGAACGCTCGATTTTAGAATGTGCGTATTACCGGAACATGAGTCAAAAAGAAACCGGAGAGCTCCTTGGAATTTCGCAAATGCATGTGTCGCGTCTTCAGCGTCGTGCATTGCAAAAATTACGGGAAGCCATCAAAGTAGAACCAAACGAAGTATTTTCAAAAGACTGATGCGGAAGCATCGGTCTTTTTTTGTGTCCTATCGATTCTTCGGTATAATGACAGAGAGGTGAGGAAAATGGAGAAGAGAATCGCAACAGAATTGAACATCAGACCAGCCCAGGTGAAAGCCGTTTTACAATTGACGGAAGACGGAGGAACGATTCCGTTTATCGCCAGGTACCGTAAAGAACAAACCGGTGAACTCGATGAGGTCGAAATCAAAGCAATCCTCGATCGCCATAAAAGCATCACACAACTGGAAACGAAACGAGAAGATGTCCTGCGGAAAATTGAAGAGCAGGGTGTCTTGACGTCCGAGTTAAAACAAAGTTTGATGGGAGCGACGACGTTACAACAAATTGAAGACTTATACTTACCGTTTCGTCCGAAGCGGAGAACAAAAGCTGAAATTGCCCGTGAAGCAGGATTGAGTCCATTTGCCGACTTTTTACGTTCGCCAAAATCATACGATGAACAGCAATTTAATCAGTATGTAGCAGCACATCCGGAAGGCGAGGCAATTGCCGGGGCGCAAGCGATCATCGCAGAAGAATGGGGCGAGCAGGCGAGTGTCCGGGAACATATCCGGAAGACAGCTTACCGGTTTGCAGATATCGTCACGAAACTAAAAAAGGACGCAGTCGACGAAAAACGTGTCTTTGCCCAATACTATGAGTACATTGAACGGATCCGTCAAATCGTGCCGCACCGGATTTTGGCGATTAATCGTGCCGAGGCGTTAAAAATCGTTTCCGTCAAAATCGTCCTCGATGAACAACAGGTATTACCGTACTTGTTGCGACCGTTCAGCCGATTGGCAGAACAAAAACGTCAGTTGGTCGAAGAAGCCGTCCAGACAGGATATAAAAAATCGGTTTTCCCGGCAATCGAGCGGGAACTTCGGAATGAGTTGACCGATAAAGCGGAAAACCAGGCAATTGAAGTGTTCGGAAAAAACTTACGACAACTCTATATGCAACCACCGATGAAAGGGAAAGTGATGTTAGGACTGGATCCTGCATACCGGACCGGATGTAAGTGGGCAGTGATTGATCCGACAGGGGAAGTAAAGGAAGTGGGTGTCGTCTATCTCACGATGTCGGAACAAAAAGCACAGGAGGCACGTCAAGTCTTGACGAAACTCGTGAACCGGTACGGAATCGAATTGATTGCGATCGGAAACGGTACGGCTTCCCGCGAGACCGAATCCTTCGTCGCGGACTGGATTAAAGGACATGATCAAATTGCCTTTACGATTGTTGATGAAGCAGGGGCAAGTATTTATTCGGCGTCAGAAATCGCGCGCACCGAGTTCCCGGATCTACAGGTCGAGCAACGGTCAGCCATCTCGATCGCACGACGCCTGCAGGATCCGTTGGCGGAACTCGTCAAAGTGGACCCGCAATCCGTCGGTGTCGGACAGTACCAACACGATGTCACGCAGACAAAGTTAAAAGAAACACTCGATTTCGTCGTCGAGACGGTCGTTAACCAGGTGGGTGTTGACGTCAATACGGCCTCGGAGTCGTTGCTCGGTTACGTCGCCGGGATTACGAAGGCAACAGCTAAAAAGATTGTCGAACGCCGCTCTGAACTGGGTGCGTTTGCATCCCGGAAAGAATTGCTGAAAGTCCCGCGTTTAGGAGCGAAAGCATATGAACAGGCAGCCGGCTTCTTGCGTATACCGGAAGGCAGTCATCCGCTTGACCGGACACCGATTCACCCGGAACAGTATAAAACCGTTGAATCGTTGTTTAAGCAACTGGATTTATCCTTACAGACCGTGGGAACGGAAACCTTACGGACTCGGCTCGGAGAATTATCTGTACCTGAAACAGCTCAATTGCTTGAAGTCGGTGAACCGACATTACGTGACATTATCGAAGCTTTGCAACGTCCGGAACGGGATCCGCGGGAAGCGCTCGATAAACCGTTACTGCGTCAGGATGTCTTATCGCTCGATATGATTCAAGTCGGAATGGAGTTCCAGGGGACAGTCCGGAATGTACTCGACTTTGGTGCTTTCGTTGATATTGGTGTGAAGGAGAGCGGCCTTGTCCACATCTCGAAGCTCAGTAAAAAACGGGTCAAACACCCGCTTGATGTCATTGCAGTCGGTGATATCGTAACCGTTTGGGTAACGAGTGTCGAACCGGAACGGGGACGGATCGGTCTGACGATGGTCAGTCCGTCATGACGAACGAAGAGTTGCAGCAATACGTCGAGCAACTCTCGCTCGACGTGTTTGCTTTACCTTTTAGACATATTGCACTTTTTAACGATCGCTTACGGACAACCGGGGGACGTTATTTTCTGACAGATCATCATTTGGATTTCAATCGGAGCTATTTAGCCGACCGTAATATCTTTCGCGGAATCGTCATTCATGAGCTGTGCCACTATCATTTACACCTGCGTGGAATGGGACACCGGCACCAGGATCAGGATTTTAAAGAGTGGTTACAACGATACGGAGGACTGCGCTACAGTCCGCGTCTGGAAGAAACGGAAAAAAAGAATCATCTTTATGAGTGTGAGAAATGCGGGACATTATATAGAAGAAAAAGAAAGATGAATCCGGAACGTTACCGTTGCGGACGATGTCGTGGAAAGATTTTTTACAAAAGTAGTTGACGTTCATTTCGGAGCATGATAAATTATAGAAGTCGTCAAAACGACCGCAACTAAACAACTTCTCGTCACTAAAAACTTTTTTAAAAAAGCATTGACGAAGAGAAAGAAAGTTGCTAATATAGAAAAGTGTTCTGAAACGAACGTCACGTTCCGCAATAGCTCAGTGGTAGAGCAACCGGCTGTTAACCGGTAGGTCGTAGGTTCAAATCCTACTTGCGGAGCCATTATCTTTGGAGATGTACCCAAGTGGCTATAAGGGGCGCCCCTGCTAAGGGTGTAGGCCGGGAAACTGGTGCGAGGGTTCGAATCCCTCCATCTCCGCCAGACCTCTTATGTGAATTTGTTACTTGAGAATAATTATCAGTTTTTAAATGGCCCGTTGGTCAAGCGGTTAAGACACCGCCCTTTCACGGCGGTATCACGGGTTCGATTCCCGTACGGGTCACCATTTTGGAGGATTAGCTCAGCTGGGAGAGCATCTGCCTTACAAGCAGAGGGTCGGCGGTTCGATCCCGTCATCCTCCACCATTTTTAATTTCATACTTAAGTTTCACAAAAATGTGGTCCTGTGGTGTAGCGGTTAACATGCCTGCCTGTCACGCAGGAGATCGCGGGTTCGAATCCCGTCAGGACCGCCATTTTTGGGCTGTGGCCAAGTGGTAAGGCACTGGATTTTGATTCCAGCATGCGAAGGTTCGATCCCTTCCAGCCCAGTTTTTCGTGTCATTAGCTCAGTTGGTAGAGCATCTGACTTTTAATCAGAGGGTCGCAGGTTCGAATCCTGCATGACACACCATTTTATTTTTTAAATTCTAATTTTATATTTGCGGTCGTGGCGGAATGGTAGACGCGCTAGGTTGAGGGCCTAGTGGTGGCAACACTGTGGAGGTTCAAGTCCTCTCGACCGCACCATATCGCACCCTTAGCTCAGCTGGATAGAGTACTTGACTACGAATCAAGGGGTCGGGAGTTCGAATCTCTCAGGGTGCACCATATTTTGTTTGCTTTTGACGGGCCTATAGCTCAGCTGGTTAGAGCGCACGCCTGATAAGCGTGAGGTCGGTGGTTCGAGTCCACTTAGGCCCACCATTTTCAAAACAAACGATGACGAACTTTGAAAACTGAACGATGAGGCAAAAAAACGTATCTTCGGATACAAACAATGAATGAAGCGCAAGCTTCGTCAACGTGACTTCGGTCACAAAAACGAGCAAGTCAAACACTTTATGGAGAGTTTGATCCTGGCTCAGGACGAACGCTGGCGGCGTGCCTAATACATGCAAGTCGAGCGCAGGAAGCTCACGGAACTCTTCGGAGGGAAGTGAAGGGAATGAGCGGCGGACGGGTGAGTAACACGTAAGGAACCTGCCCCAAGGATTGGGATAACTCCGAGAAATCGGAGCTAATACCGAATAGTTCTTCAGACCGCATGGTCTGATGATGAAAGGCGCTCCGGCGTCACCTTGGGATGGCCTTGCGGTGCATTAGCTAGTTGGTGGGGTAATGGCCCACCAAGGCGACGATGCATAGCCGACCTGAGAGGGTGATCGGCCACACTGGGACTGAGACACGGCCCAGACTCCTACGGGAGGCAGCAGTAGGGAATCTTCCACAATGGACGAAAGTCTGATGGAGCAACGCCGCGTGAGTGATGAAGGTTTTCGGATCGTAAAACTCTGTTGTAAGGGAAGAACAAGTACGAGAGGTAATGCTCGTACCTTGACGGTACCTTGCGAGAAAGCCACGGCTAACTACGTGCCAGCAGCCGCGGTAATACGTAGGTGGCAAGCGTTGTCCGGAATTATTGGGCGTAAAGCGCGCGCAGGCGGCCTTTTAAGTCTGATGTGAAAGCCCCCGGCTCAACCGGGGAGGGTCATTGGAAACTGGAAGGCTTGAGTACAGAAGAGAAGAGTGGAATTCCATGTGTAGCGGTGAAATGCGTAGAGATGTGGAGGAACACCAGTGGCGAAGGCGACTCTTTGGTCTGTAACTGACGCTGAGGCGCGAAAGCGTGGGGAGCAAACAGGATTAGATACCCTGGTAGTCCACGCCGTAAACGATGAGTGCTAGGTGTTGGGGGGTTTCCGCCCCTCAGTGCTGAAGCTAACGCATTAAGCACTCCGCCTGGGGAGTACGGCCGCAAGGCTGAAACTCAAAGGAATTGACGGGGACCCGCACAAGCGGTGGAGCATGTGGTTTAATTCGAAGCAACGCGAAGAACCTTACCAACTCTTGACATCCCCTTGACCGCTTGAGAGATCAAGTTTTCCCTTCGGGGACAAGGGTGACAGGTGGTGCATGGTTGTCGTCAGCTCGTGTCGTGAGATGTTGGGTTAAGTCCCGCAACGAGCGCAACCCCTATCCTTAGTTGCCAGCATTCAGTTGGGCACTCTAGGGAGACTGCCGGTGACAAACCGGAGGAAGGTGGGGATGACGTCAAATCATCATGCCCCTTATGAGTTGGGCTACACACGTGCTACAATGGACGGTACAAAGGGCAGCGAGACCGCGAGGTGGAGCCAATCCCAGAAAGCCGTTCCCAGTTCGGATTGCAGGCTGCAACTCGCCTGCATGAAGTCGGAATCGCTAGTAATCGCAGGTCAGCATACTGCGGTGAATACGTTCCCGGGTCTTGTACACACCGCCCGTCACACCACGAGAGTTTGCAACACCCGAAGCCGGTGAGGTAACCGCAAGGAGCCAGCCGTCGAAGGTGGGGTAGATGATTGGGGTGAAGTCGTAACAAGGTAGCCGTATCGGAAGGTGCGGCTGGATCACCTCCTTTCTAAGGAAAACGTCCCTTACGGGACATGCCCATCGTTCAGTTTTGAGAGCTCGTCTCTCAGTCTCGCAAGAGACACTCGCACCTTGAAAACTGAAGACATCAACAAGACATCAAATTTTTATAACCATGTCATTAGACGTGTGTTCTTAGAATACCAAAATGCTAGATCAAGGTATGAAGGGCGTACGGTGGATGCCTTGGCACTAGGAGCCGATGAAGGACGCGACGAACAGCGATATGCTTCGGGGAGCAGTAAGTATGCTTTGATCCGAGGATTTCCGAATGGGGGAACCCACCATCCGTAATGGGATGGGACATGTTACATGAATACATAGTGTAGCGTGAGGCAGACCCGGGGAACTGAAACATCTAAGTACCCGGAGGAAGAGAAAGCAAATGCGATTCCCTGAGTAGCGGCGAGCGAAACGGGAACAGCCCAAACCGGAGAGCATGCTCTCCGGGGTTGTAGGACACTCTATACGGAGTCAAAAAGGAAGACAGTAGGTGAACGACCTGGAAAGGTCGGCCGAAGAAGGTGACAGCCCTGTAGCTGAAACTGTTTTCCCTCCAGAGTGGATCCTGAGTACGGCGGGACACGTGAAACCCCGTCGGAATCCGGGAGGACCATCTCCCAAGGCTAAATACTCCCTAGTGACCGATAGTGAACCAGTACCGTGAGGGAAAGGTGAAAAGCACCCCGGAAGGGGAGTGAAATAGATCCTGAAACCGTATGCCTACAAGTAGTCAGAGCCCGTTAATGGGTGATGGCGTGCCTTTTGTAGAATGAACCGGCGAGTTACGATAGCGCGCGAGGTTAAGCTGATGAGGCGGAGCCGTAGCGAAAGCGAGTCTGAATAGGGCGCCATAGTGCGTTGTCGTAGACCCGAAACCAGGTGATCTACCCATGTCCAGGATGAAGGTCAGGTAACACTGACTGGAGGTCCGAACCCACGCACGTTGAAAAGTGCGGGGATGAGGTGTGGGTAGCGGTGAAATGCCAATCGAACCTGGAGATAGCTGGTTCTCCCCGAAATAGCTTTAGGGCTAGCCTCGAGGTTGAGAGTTCCGGAGGTAGAGCACTGATTGGACTAGGGGCCCCCACAGGGTTACCGAATTCAGTTAAACTCCGAATGCCGGCAACTTATACTCGGGAGTCAGACTGCGAGTGATAAGATCCGTAGTCAAGAGGGAAACAGCCCAGACCGCCAGCTAAGGTCCCAAAGTGTATGTTAAGTGGAAAAGGATGTGGCGCTGCCTAGACAGCTAGGATGTTGGCTTAGAAGCAGCCACCATTCAAAGAGTGCGTAATAGCTCACTAGTCGAGTGGCGCCGCGCCGAAAATGTAACGGGGCTAAACATACCACCGAAGCTGCGGATTCCGTAAGGAATGGTAGGGGAGCGTTCCAAACCGCTGTGAAGCTGTACCGTAAGGAGCAGTGGAGCGTTTGGAAGTGAGAATGCCGGTGTGAGTAGCGAAAAGAGGGGTGAGAATCCCCTCCGTCGAAAGCCCAAGGTTTCCTGAGGAAGGCTCGTCCGCTCAGGGTTAGTCTGGACCTAAGCCGAGGCCGAAAGGCGTAGGCGATGGATAACAGGTTGATATTCCTGTACCACCGATCCACCGTTTGAACAATGGGGGGACGCAGGAGGATAGTGACGCATGCGGATGGAAGTGCATGTGTAAGTTTCGAGACCGTCTGATTGGCAAATCCGTCAGGCACCAAAGTCGAGGAACGATGCGGAGTCCCGTAGGGACGAAGGTCACGATTTCACACTGCCAAGAAAAGCCTCTAGTGAGGTGGAAGGTGCCAGTACCGTAAACCGACACAGGTAGGCGGGATGAGAATTCTAAGACGCGCGGGATAACTCTCGTTAAGGAACTCGGCAAAATGGTCCCGTAACTTCGGGAGAAGGGACGCTCTACATGAGTAGAGCCGCAGTGAATAGGCCCAAACGACTGTTTAGCAAAAACACAGGTCTCTGCTAAATCGCAAGATGACGTATAGGGGCTGACGCCTGCCCGGTGCTGGAAGGTTAAGGGGATGGGTTAGCGCAAGCGAAGCTTTGAACCGAAGCCCCAGTAAACGGCGGCCGTAACTATAACGGTCCTAAGGTAGCGAAATTCCTTGTCGGGTAAGTTCCGACCCGCACGAAAGGCGTAACGATTTGGGCACTGTCTCAACGAGAGACCCGGTGAAATCATAGTACCTGTGAAGATGCAGGTTACCCGCGACAGGACGGAAAGACCCCATGGAGCTTTACTACAGCCTGATATTGAGGCTTTGTGCATGATGTACAGGATAGGCGGGAGACGTCGAGACCGGAGCGCCAGCTTCGGAGGAGTCACCCTTGGGATACCGCCCTTCATGCATAGAGTCTCTAACTCGCAGCCGTCATCCGGCTGGAGGACCGTGTCAGGCGGGTAGTTTGACTGGGGCGGTCGCCTCCTAAACAGTAACGGAGGCGCCCAAAGGTTCCCTCAGAATGGTTGGAAATCATTCGTAGAGCGCAAAGGCAGAAGGGAGCTTGACTGCGAGACCTACAAGTCGAGCAGGGACGAAAGTCGGGCTTAGTGATCCGGTGGTTCCGCATGGAAGGGCCATCGCTCAACGGATAAAAGCTACCCTGGGGATAACAGGCTGATCTCCCCCAAGAGTCCACATCGACGGGGAGGTTTGGCACCTCGATGTCGGCTCATCGCATCCTGGGGCTGGAGTAGGTCCCAAGGGTTGGGCTGTTCGCCCATTAAAGCGGTACGCGAGCTGGGTTCAGAACGTCGTGAGACAGTTCGGTCCCTATCCGTCGTGGGCGCAGGAAATTTGAGGAGAGCTGTCCTTAGTACGAGAGGACCGGGATGGACGCACCGCTGGTGTACCAGTTGTTCCGCCAGGAGCATCGCTGGGTAGCTACGTGCGGACGGGATAAATGCTGAAAGCATCTAAGCATGAAGCCCCCTCCAAGATGAGATTTCCCTTTGAGTAATCAAGAAAGACCCCTCAGAGACGATGAGGTAGATAGGTCACGGGTGGAAGCATGGCGACATGCGGAGCTGAGTGATACTAATCGGTCGAGGCCTTGTTCTAGCAGATGATCTTGTTGATGACTTCAGTTTTGAGGGCGCGAGCCCGTCGTCTGGTGACGATAGCCAAGTGGTCACACCCGTTCCCATGCCGAACACGGAAGTTAAGCACTTGAACGCCGAAAGTAGTTGGGGGCTTCC